>NZ_LFVW01000009.1:0-52425 GCF_001182915.1 Kitasatospora sp. MY 5-36 | reverse complement strand
CCGACGATGCCGTCCAGCACCAGGTCCGCGCGCGAGAAGTCGGCCAGGCCGACTTCCTGCTCCACCGTCACCCGCCCACGGGCGGCCCGCAGCGCGGCCAGCCCGCCCGGGTGCGCCTTCTCCGGCACCAGCAGCACCGCCGTCACCCGCGCCCCGCGCCGGGCCAGCGCGGCCCCCGCGTACAGGGCGTCACCCCCGTTGTCCCCGCTGCCCGCGAGCACCGTCACCCGACTGCCGTACACCCGCCCCCGACGCCCGGTCAGCAGCCGCGCACAGGTCGCGGCCAGCCCCGCGGCCGCCCGCTGCATCAGCGTGCCCTCCGGCAGCCGCGCCATCAGCTCGGCCTCCGCGGCCCGGACGGTTTCCACAGGGTGTGCATGACGCATGGGGAGAACTCCTTCAGCGGTCGGCTACCGCCGACGCTAGCCCGCGTCACCGCCCCACGGGAGCCGGGCCTGCGGCACACTTTCGAGTGACACCCACTTCGATCCCCCGCCGGCTCCGGTCCGTACGCCTACTTTGTCGCTCGGTACAGACCAGCAGGAGGGAGAAGGGCCATGGTCGCCATGCCGGCAGTCGAGCACCCGCTGGGCGAGGAGAGCCTCCTCCAGGCGTTTCTGGGGCTGGACACCCCGCTGGGAAGCAAGGCCGAGTTCATCGAAGGGGAGATCGTCGTGACACCACCGCCGGACGGCGAACACGAGACCGCGTTCTCCCTGCTGAACAGGCAGTTCATGCGCAAGGCCGAGGCCGAGTTCGATCTGTCCGGGAACAAGGGACTGATCACGCCCAAAGGACGGTTCATCCCCGACGGCACCCTGAGCCCGGTCGGCCATTTCGAGCACGCCGACTCGTGGGCTTCTGCAGAAGGGGTCTTGCTGGTCTTCGAGATCACGTCGATCAACCCGCACAAGGACCGCGAGCCCAAGCGCAGGGGCTACGCCGCTGCGGGGATCCCCTGCTACCTGCTGATCGACCGCGGCGAAGGCATGATCACCCTGTTCACTGAACCCGACGGCGAGGACTACATCACCCAGACCAAGGTCGAGTTCGGCAAGGCGATCGACCTGCCCGCCCCGTTCTCGTTCGCACTCGACACGGCGCCCCTGCGGTAGGACGCAGCCACCGCAGGGGCGCCGTACGGCCGAGCGGCTACTCGACGGTGACCGACTTCGCCAGGTTGCGCGGCTGGTCGACCTCGTGGCCCTTGGCCGTGGCCAGCTCGCAGGCGAAGACCTGCAGCGGGACGGTGGAGACCAGCGGCTGGAGCAGGGTCGGGGTGGCCGGGATGCGGATCAGGTGGTCCGCGTACGGGACGACGGCCTCGTCGCCCTCCTCGGCGATCACGATCGTGCGGGCGCCGCGGGCCCGGATCTCCTGGATGTTGGAGACGATCTTGTCGTGCAGGATCGACCGCCCGCGCGGCGAGGGCACGACCACCACGACCGGCAGCCCCTCCTCGATCAGCGCGATCGGGCCGTGCTTGAGCTCGCCCGCCGCGAAGCCCTCGGCGTGCATGTACGCCAGCTCCTTGAGCTTGAGCGCGCCCTCCAGGGCCACCGGGAAGCCGACGTGGCGGCCGAGGAACAGCACCGAGCGGGCGTCGGCCAGCGAGCGGGCCAGCTCGCGCACCGGCTCCATGGTCTCCAGGACCTGCTCGACCTGCTTCGGCGCGTCGCCGAGCTCCTTGATGACGGCGAAGATCTCGTCGCCCCACTTGGTGCCGCGCACCTGGCCCAGGTACAGGGCGACCAGGTAGCAGGCGACCAGCTGGGTCAGGAACGCCTTGGTGGAGGCGACCGCGACCTCCGGACCGGCGTGGGTGTACAGCACCGCGTCCGACTCGCGCGGGATGGTGGAGCCGTTGGTGTTGCAGATCGCCAGCACCTTGGCGCCCTGCTCGCGGGCGTGCCGCAGGGCCATCAGGGTGTCCATGGTCTCGCCGGACTGCGAGATGGCGATGACCAGCGTGCCCGGGCCCATGATCGGGTCGCGGTAGCGGAACTCGGAGGCGACCTCGACCTCGCAGGGGATGCGGGTCCAGTGCTCGATCGCGTACTTGGCGATCATGCCGGCGTGGAAGGCCGTGCCGCAGGCCACGATGACGACCTTGTCGACCGAGCGCAGGTCGGCGTCGGAGATCCGCAGCTCGTCGAGGGTCAGCCGGCCGTCGGTGCCGATCCGGCCGAGCAGGGTGTCGGCGACCGCCTTCGGCTGCTCGGCGATCTCCTTGAGCATGAAGTAGTCGTAGCCGCCCTTCTCGGCGGCGGAGGCGTCCCAGTCGACGTGGTACTCGCGCACGTCGGCCGGGGTGCCGTCGAAGTTGGTGACGGTCACGCCCTCCCGGCGCAGCTCGACCACCTGGTCCTGGCCCAGCTCGATCGCCTCACGGGTGTGGGCGATGAAGGCGGCGACGTCCGAGGCGAGGAAGTTCTCGCCCTCGCCGCGGCCGACCACCAGCGGCGAGTTGCGGCGGGCGCCGACGACCACGTCCGGCGCGTCCGCGTGCACGGCGACCAGGGTGAAGGCGCCCTCCAGCTGACGGCAGACCGCCCGCATGGCCTCGGCGAGGTCGCCCGTGTAGGCCTCGCCCAGCAGGTGGGCGACGACCTCGGTGTCGGTCTCGGACCGGAGGGTGTGGCCGCGCTCGGCGATCTCGGCGCGCAGCTGGGCGAAGTTCTCGATGATGCCGTTGTGCACCACAGCGACCCGCTCGCGGTCGTCCAGGTGGGGGTGGGCGTTGGCGTCCGTCGGGCCGCCGTGGGTGGCCCAGCGGGTGTGGCCGATGCCGGTGGTGCCGCCGGGCAGAGGGGTCTCGGCGAGCGACTTCTCCAGGTTGGCGAGCTTGCCCGCCCGCTTGTCGGTGGCCAGGCTCCACTGCCCTTCGGAGTCCTGGACCTGCACCGCGACACCGGCCGAGTCGTAGCCCCGGTACTCCAGTCGCTGCAAGCCTGCGATTACTACGTCGAGGGCGGTCTGAGCGCCCACGTATCCAACAATTCCGCACATGCGTGCCAGCATAAGGGCGGTTCTGTGGCCGTTTTCCCGCCGCGCGGGAACACTGCGTGACCGACACCACAGCCACCGTGAACGCCGCGACGGCTCACAATGGAGCATGTGCTGACCGAACTCTGTACGCCGGGCGCCGCCACGCCCGGCCCGTCCCCGTCCCCCTACGTGGACCTCAGCCGGGCCGAGTGGAGCGCGCTGCGCGAGCGTACGCCGCTGCCGCTGACCGCCGAGGAGGTGGAACGGCTGCGCGGCCTCGGGACCGCCCTCGACCTGGACGAGGTCCGCGACGTCTACCTGCCGCTGTCGCGCCTGCTGAACCTGTACATCCACGCCACGCACGAGCTGCGCGGGACGCTGGGCACGTTCCTGGACACCCCGGACACCGAGCGCACCCGCACCCCGTTCATCATCGGCGTGGCCGGCTCCGTCGCGGTCGGCAAGTCCACCACCGCCCGTCTGCTGCAGGCGCTGCTGGCCCGCTGGCCCGAGCACCCCCGGGTCGAACTGGTCACCACCGACGGCTTCCTGCTCCCCAACGCCGAGCTGCGCCGCCGCGGCCTGATGGCCCGCAAGGGCTTCCCGGAGTCGTACGACCGCCGGGCGCTGATGCGCTTCGTCGCGGACGTGAAGGCGGGCAAGGAGCGGGTCAGCGCGCCGGTCTACTCGCACCTGGTGTACGACATCGTGCAGGGCGAGCGGCTGACCGTGGAGCGCCCGGACATCCTGATCGTCGAGGGCCTGAACGTGCTCCAGCCGGCCCTGCCCGGCAGCGACGGCCGCACCCGCCTCGCGGTGGCCGACTACTTCGACTTCTCGATCTACGTCGACGCCCGGACCGACGACATCGAGCACTGGTACCTGGACCGCTTCCGCAAGCTGCGGCAGACCGCCTTCCAGGACCCGAACTCCTACTTCCGCCGCTTCACCGAGGTGCCGGAGGAGGAGGCGATGGAGTACGGCCGGCAGGTCTGGCGCACCATCAACAAGCCCAACCTGCTGGAGAACGTGCTGCCGACCCGCGGCCGGGCCACCCTGATCCTCCAGAAGGGCCAGGACCACAAGGTCCGCCGGGCCCTGCTGCGCAAGCTCTGAGCGCACCCCGACGAGCCCACCCCGACGAGCCCACCCCGAAGAGCCCACCCCGAAGAGCCCACCCCGAGGGGCGCGCCCGGGGAGGCACCTCCGGAGGAGCGCACGACACGAAGGGCCCCCGCGACGCGCGGGGGCCCTTCACCGTGTCTCCGGGGCTCAGCCCAGGTGGGTGCGCACGGCCTCGGCCAGGCGCTGCCCGACCGTCTCGGCCTGTGCCGGGTCGGCGGCCTCGACCATCACCCGGACCAGCGGCTCGGTGCCCGACGGGCGCAGCAGCACCCGGCCGGTGGAGCCCAGCTCGGCCTCGGCCTCGGCGACCGCGGCGGCCAGCTCGGTGCTGGTCCTCACCCGGGACTTGTCGACGCCCTTGACGTTGATCAGCACCTGCGGCAGCCGGGTCATCACGGCGGCCAGGTCGGCCAGCGGCTGCTTGGTGGCGGCCAGCCGGGCGCCCAGCATCAGGCCGGTCAGGGTGCCGTCACCGGTGGTGGCGTGGTCCAGCAGGATCACGTGGCCGGACTGCTCGCCGCCCAGCGCGAAGCCGTGCTCCTTCATCGCCTCCAGCACGTAGCGGTCGCCGACGGCGGTCTCCACCAGCTCGACGCCCTCGCGCTCCATCGCCAGCTTGAAGCCGAGGTTGGACATCACGGTGGCCACGGCGGTGTTGCCGCGCAGGGTGCCGGCCTCCTTCATGGCGATCGCGAGGATGGCGATGATCTGGTCGCCGTCCACCTCGTTGCCCTCGGCGTCGGCGGCCAGGCAGCGGTCGGCGTCCCCGTCCAGGGCGATGCCGAGGTCGGCCCGGTGCTCCTTCATGGCGACGCGCAGCCGGTCCAGGTGGGTGGAGCCGACGCCGTCGTTGATGTTGAGGCCGGTGGGCTCGGCCCCCAGGGTGTGGACCACCTCGGCGCCGGCCCGGGCGAAGGCCTCGGGGGCGACGTAGGCGGCCGCGCCGTGGGCGCCGTCGATGACGACCTTGATGCCGTCCAGGCGGTTGGGCAGCACGCCGATCAGGTGGGCGACGTACTTGTCGAAGCCCTCGGTGTACTCGCGCACCCGGCCGACGGCCGCGCCGGTCGGACGGTTCCAGTCCTCGTCGCCGAGGGTGTGCTTGCGGTAGTGGGTCTCGATCGCGTCCTCGATGCGGTCGTCCAGCTTGTGGCCGCCGCGGGCGAGGAACTTGATGCCGTTGTCCGGCATGGCGTTGTGGCTGGCGGACAGCATCACGCCGAAGTCGGCGCCGAGCGCGCCGGTGAGGTACGCCACGGCCGGGGTGGGCAGGACGCCGACCCGCAGGACGTCGACGCCGGCGCTCGCCAGACCGGCGATGACGGCGGCCTCCAGGAACTCGCCCGAGGCGCGCGGGTCACGGCCGACCACCGCGACCGGCCGGTGGCCGTCGAAGGCGCCGGCCTCGCCGAGCACATGGGCCGCGGCGACCGACAGGCCGAGCGCCAGCTCCGCCGTCAGGCCCTCGTTGGCCACCCCGCGCACGCCGTCCGTACCGAAGAGTCGTCCCACTGTCCCGTCCTCCATCACCACTGCTCGGAACCCAAACCGATGATCCCGGCCGCCGCGCAGTAGCCGGGGAACACGTCGCCCCGGAGTACGCGAGGTACTCCGGGGCGACGGTTTTTCGCGCAACCAGGGGGTGCGCCGCCAGGGCGGACCGCACCCCCGGGGGAGGCGATTAGCGCTTGCTGTACTGCGGCGCCTTGCGGGCCTTCTTCAGACCGGCCTTCTTGCGCTCGACGGCGCGGGCGTCACGGGTCAGGAAGCCGGCCTTCTTCAGCGCGCCGCGGTTGTTGTCCACGTCGGCCTCGTTCAGGGCACGGGCGACGCCGAGGCGCAGCGCGTAGGCCTGGCCGGAGACGCCGCCACCGCTGATGCGGGCGACGACGTCGTAACGGCCGTCCAGCTCGAGGAGCTTGAAGGGCTCGTTCACGGTCTGCTGGTGCACCTTGTTGGGGAAGTAACCCTCGAGGGTGCGACCGTTGATCTTCCACTGGCCGGTGCCGGGGACGATGCGCACGCGGGCGATCGCCTCCTTGCGACGGCCCAGGCCGGCGCCGGGGACGGCCTCGCCGAAGCGGCCGGCCAGCGACTCGGAGGTGTAGCTCTCCTCGGAGGTGTACTCGCCCTCGACGGCCTCAACGGCCTCGTCGAAGTCGACCTCAAGGGTTTCAGTGGTCTCGGCCACGGTGTTCCTCAGCTCTTTTCAGTGTTGGGGGGCTTGGTGGCCGAATTACTGCGCGACCTGGGTGATCTCGAACGGCACCGGCTGCTGGGCAGCGTGGGGGTGCTGGTCGCCCGAGTAGACCTTCAGCTTCGAGAGCATCTGGCGGCCCAGGCTGTTCTTGGGGATCATGCCCTTGATGGCCTTCTCGACGGCCTTCTCCGGGTTGTTCGCCAGCAGGTCGTCGTAGCGCACCGAGCGCAGACCGCCCGGGAAGCCCGAGTGGCGGTAGGCCAGCTTCTGGGTCTTCTTGTTACCGGACAGGTGCACCTTGTCGGCGTTGATGATGATGACGAAGTCACCAGTGTCAACGTGCGGCGCGTAGATCGCCTTGTGCTTGCCCCGGAGGAGGTTGGCGGCCTGGGAGGCCAGGCGGCCGAGCACGACGTCGGTCGCGTCGATGACGTGCCACTGACGCTGGACGTCGCCGGGCTTGGGGCTGTACGTACGCACGGTCGTAGCCTTCGCTTTTCAGTGAGTGAGTCCTGACAGGAGCACCCGGACGGCAGAGCAGCCTGGCCAACCTTGGACGCAATTCAAGGGTGACCGCTGGTCGACGACCTGATGTCTCCGGCGTACCGACCTCTCACGTGAGATAGAGCGAGCCAATACGCACATCAAGCGTCCAGGTTACCGGCCGGATCCGAAGGGGTCAAAAATGGGTCGGCTCCGTCCGGCCGGAGGCCCGGCCCGCGGCCCGGCCGTCACTCAGCGTTCGCGCTCCACGCGGGTCACGTCCCAGACCGGTTCCGGCGACTCGAACACCCGGCCGTCCGCGCCGAACACCAGGAAACGGTCGAAGGTCTTGGCGAACCAGCGGTCGTGGGTGACGCACAGCACGGTGCCGTCGAAGGCCTCCAGACCGGCCTGCAGCGCCTCGGCGCTCTCCAGGTCCAGGTTGTCGGTCGGCTCGTCCAGCAACAGGGCCGTGACACCGGAGAGTTCGAGCTTGAGGATCATCAGCCGGGCCTGCTGCCCGCCGGACAGCGACTCGAACTTCTGCTCCTCCTGGCGGTCCAGCTCGTACCGGCGCAGCGCCCCCATCGCGGCGCCGCGGCTGAGCGCGTGCTCTTCCTCGACGATCGACCGCACGGTGCGGCCGAACAGCTCCGGGTGGGCGTGGGTCTGCCGGAAGTGGCCGGGCACGACCCGGGCGCCGAGCTTCCAGGCGCCGGTGTGCTCGACGGTCTCGTCCCCCGCGAGCAGCCGCAGCAGGTGCGACTTGCCGGCGCCGTTGGCGCCGAGCACCGCGACCCGCTCGCCGTAGAAGACCTCCAGGTCGAAGGGCCGCATCAGGCCGGTGAGCTCCAGCTGCTCCAGGGTGAAGGAGCGCACACCGGTGCGCCCGCCCTTGAGCCGCATGGTGATGCTCTGCTCGCGCGGGGGCTCCTCCGGCCGCCCGGCCTCCTCGAACTTCTTCAGCCGGGTCTGGGCGGCGGCGTAGCGGGTGGCCAGGGCGTGGCTGACGGCGGCGGCCTGGCGCAGGGTGACGACCAGCTTCTTGAGCTTGGCGTGCTCCTCGTCCCAGCGCCGGCCGAGCTCCTCGAACCGCGCGAAGCGGTCCTTGCGGGCCTCGTGGAAGGAGTCGAAGCCGCCGCCGTGCACCCAGACGCTGCTGCCCGCCGCGCCGGACTCCACGGAGATGATCTTGTCGGCGGTCTTGGAGAGCAGCTCGCGGTCGTGCGAGATGAACAGGACGGTCTTCGAGGTGGCCTTGAGGGCCTCCTCCAGCCAGCGCTTCGCCGGGACGTCCAGGTAGTTGTCGGGCTCGTCGAGCAGCAGCACCTCTTCGGGGCCGCGCAGCAGCGCCTCCAGCACCAGCCGCTTCTGCTCGCCGCCGGAGAGGGTGTTCAGGCCGCGCCACTGGGCCTTGTCGAAGGACACCCCGAGGGCCGCCATCGTGCAGACGTCCCAGTCGGTCTCGTAGTCGTAGCCGCCGACGTCGGCCCAGTCCGAGAGCGCCTGGGCGTAGGCCATCTGCGTCTTCTCGTCGTCCTGGGCGATCATCGCCAGCTCGGCGGCGTCCACCGCGCGGGCGGCCTTGGCGATCCGCTCGGGGGCGACGGAGACCAGCAGGTCGCGCACCGAGGCGTCGGCCGGCAGCGCGCCCGGGGTGGACTGCTGGTCCTCGCGGCCGGTGGTGCCGACGAACTGGCGCATCACGCCGAGCCCGCCGCTGATCGTCACCGTGCCGCCGTGCGGCTGGATGTCCCCCGCGATCATCCGGAGCAGGGTGGTCTTGCCGGCGCCGTTGGCGCCGACCAGGGCGACCGCGGCGCCCTCTCCGACCCGGAAGGACGCGTCGTCGAACAACACGCGCCCGTCCGGCAGGTAGTACTCCAGGTGCGAAATCTCGACGTGTCCCATGGGAACGATTCTCCCAAGCGGACGCGCCGGGCCAAAACGGATTAACCGATGGCCGGCTGACCGGGCAGGGTCCGCATCCGCCGGGCCGCCCGGTTGCGCTCGGCCAGCTGGTCGTCCGGCGGGTAGCCGACCTCCTCCAGCGTGAGCCCGTACGGCCGGATCACGTTGACGGCGGAGTTGCGCACCCCGCCGGCCAGCACCTCGCCGGGGAACTCCACCGGCCGGTGCCCGTCGCCGACCAGCAGCATCGCGCCGACCAGCGCCCGGACCATGTTGTGGCAGAAGGCGTCGGCCCGCACGGTGGCGACCGCGAGCGAGCCCTCCTGGGCGGCGTACGGGTCCACCGGGACGCGGTCCCAGTGCAGCTCCAGCAGGGTGCGGATGGTGGTGGCGCCCTCGCGCTTCTTGCAGTACGCGGCGAAGTCGTGCTCGCCGAGCAGCAGCTTCGCGGCGGCGTTCATCTTCTCCACGTCCAGCGGCCGGTCATGCCAGAGCACGTGGCCGCGCAGCAGCGGGTCCACCCCGCCGGGGTGGTCGGAGACCCGGTACGCGTACCGGCGCCAGACGGCCGAGAAGCGGGCGTCGAACCCGGCCGGCGCCTCGCCGACCCGGTAGATCCGGACGTCCCCGGGCAGCCGGCCCGCCAGCCGGCGCAGCAGCTTCTCCCGGTGCTCCGCCCACAGCTCGGCCGGCAGGTCGACGTGGGCGACCTGGCCGCGGGCGTGCACCCCGGCGTCGGTGCGGCCGGCCACGGTCAGCGGGAACGGCTCCGGGCTGCGGGTGACGACCTGCAGCGCGCTCTCGATCTCCTCCTGGACCGTCCGGCGGCCGCCCTTCTGGCGGGCCCAGCCGGAGAACTCGGCACCCTGGTAGGCGAGGTCGAGCCGGACCCGGACGTACCCGTCGGCCGGGCCGTCCTTCACCGGCGGCTGCTCGGCGCACTCGTTGACCACTGCTTCTCTTCTCCCGGGACCTCGAAGAACAAGGAACGGGCCCGCTCCCCCATCACTGGGGAAGCGGGCCCGCAACACACCCAGAGGTGTCAGGCCTGCTCGGCCTCGGCGGCGTCGGCCTTGGTCTCCTCGACCTTGGCGTCGGCCTCCTTGACGGCACGCTTGGTGGCGGCCTCGGCCTCGCCGACGGCGGTCTGCGCGACGGTCAGCGCCTCGACCAGCTCGATCACGGCCATCGGGGCGTTGTCGCCACGACGGGGACCGATCTTGGTGATACGGGTGTAACCACCCGGGCGGTTCTCGTAGCGCGGCGCGATCTCGGTGAAGAGGGTGTGCAGCACCGACACGTCGGTGATGGTCTTGCGCACCAGGCGACGGTTGTGGATGTCGCCCTTCTTCGCCTTGGTGATCAGCTTCTCCGCCAGCGGGCGCATCCGACGGGCCTTGGCCTCGGTCGTGGTGATGCGGCCGTACTGGAACAGCTCCCGGCACAGACCGGCGAGCAGCAGCGGCTCGTGGTGCGGGCCGCCGCCGAGGCGGGCACCCTTGGTGGGACGCGGCATGGATTACTCCTTGGATCTCCGACTACGGCCGTATCAGGTACCGCAGCGGGCGTACGGGCACTGTTGCCCGTACGACTTTCACGACGACGGGGGCGGTTCGTGGAACCGCCCCCGCGGCCAATTCTCTCAGTACTGCTCGGTCTCGGCGAAGTGCGAGTCGTCGAGGTCGTCGGCGCCGAAGGCGTCGGCGGCGGCGGTCGGGTCGAACCCGGGCGGGCTGTCCTTGAGGGCCAGGCCCATGCCGGCCAGCTTCGCCTTGACCTCGTCGATCGACTTCGCACCAAAGTTGCGGATGTCGAGCAGGTCGGCCTCGGAGCGGGCGACGAGCTCACCCACGGTGTGGATGCCCTCGCGCTTGAGGCAGTTGTAGGAGCGGACCGTGAGCTCCAGCTCCTCGATCGGCAGCGCCAGGTCGGCGGCCAGGGCGGCGTCCGTCGGGGACGGGCCCATGTCGATGCCCTCGGCGTCGATGTTCAGCTCGCGGGCGAGGCCGAACAGCTCCACCAGGGTCTTGCCGGCCGAGGCCATGGCGTCGCGCGGACGCATGGCGGGCTTGGTCTCGACGTCGACGATCAGCTTGTCGAAGTCGGTCCGCTGCTCGACACGGGTGGCCTCGACCTTGTAGGTGACCTTCAGCACGGGGCTGTAGATCGAGTCGACCGGGATGCGGCCGATCTCCTGGCCGGAGGCCTTGTTCTGGACGGCGGAGACGTAGCCGCGACCGCGCTCGACGGTCAGCTCCATCTCCAGCTTGCCCTTGCCGTTCAGCGTGGCGAGGACCAGCTCCGGGTTGTGCACCTCGACACCCGCCGGCGGGGCGATGTCGGCGGCGGTGACGACACCCGGGCCCTGCTTGCGCAGGTACATCACGACCGGCTCGTCGTGCTCCGACGAGACGACCAGCTGCTTGATGTTGAGGATGAGGTCGGTCACGTCCTCCTTGACGCCCGGCACGGTGGTGAACTCGTGCAGGACGCCGTCGATGCGGATGCTGGTGACAGCGGCACCCGGGATCGACGACAGGAGCGTGCGGCGCAGGGAGTTGCCGAGGGTGTAGCCGAAGCCCGGCTCCAGCGGCTCGATCACGAACCGCGAGCGGAACTCGTCGACGACCTCTTCGGTCAGCGAGGGGCGCTGAGCGATAAGCATGGGGGGAATCCTCCAGTTGTCTTCGGCACCCACTATTTGATGCCGACAGGACCAAGCGTACGGGCTCCCGTAGGCAGCGACCAATCACTGCGTGGGAGCCCGTACGAGGTTAAAACATCACCCGCGTGCCCGAAGGCGCTGCGTCAGACGCGGCGGCGCTTCGGCGGACGGCAGCCGTTGTGCGGGGTGGGGGTGACGTCCTGGATCGAGCCGACCTCCAGGCCGGTGGCCTGGAGCGAACGGATCGCGGTCTCGCGGCCGGAGCCCGGACCCTTCACGAAGACGTCGACCTTGCGCATGCCGTGCTCCTGCGCGCGACGGGCAGCGGCCTCGGCGGCCATCTGCGCGGCGAACGGGGTCGACTTGCGCGAGCCCTTGAAGCCGACGTGGCCGGCGGAGGCCCAGGAGATCACGTTGCCCGCGGGGTCGGTGATCGAAACGATGGTGTTGTTGAACGTGCTCTTGATGTGCGCGTGGCCGTGAGCGACGTTCTTCTTTTCCTTGCGGCGGATCTTCTTCGCGCCGGCAGCCTGACGACCCTTGGGGGGCATAAGTCTGTTCTCCTACTGAGGTGGTCGGTCCGCTGACCCGCGGGCCGGAGGGATGTCCGGTTACGGGACGGACTACTTCTTGCCCGGCTTCTTCTTACCGGCGATCGCGCGACGCGGGCCCTTGCGGGTACGCGCGTTGGTGTGGGTGCGCTGGCCGCGGACCGGCAGGCCGCGGCGGTGACGCAGACCCTCGTAGCAGCCGATCTCGACCTTGCGGCGGATGTCGGCGGCCACCTCACGGCGGAGGTCACCCTCGACCGTGTAGTTGGCGTCGATGTACTGGCCCAGCTTGACGAGGTCGTCCTCGGAGATGTCGCGAACGCGGACATCCGGGTTGACACCGGTCTCGGCCAGGGTCTGCTGGGCGCGGGTACGGCCGATGCCGTACACGTACGTAAGGGCGATCTCGATCCGCTTCTCACGGGGGAGATCAACGCCGGCGAGGCGTGCCATTCAAGGCTCCTGTGGTTCTTCAGAGGTCTTGCGTGCTACCTACTCCGACACCTCACGGTGAGGGAGCCCCGGCCTCTGACCGGGGGTGGCAGTCCGTCCGGGAACGGACGGATCGGGTAGCCCGCTTATGACGTTTTCGCGTCGCGCGAAGTACTACGAGAAATGCTGAAGAGTGATCAGCCCTGGCGCTGCTTGTGGCGCAGGTTGTCGCAGATCACCATGACCCGGCCGTGGCGGCGGATCACCTTGCACTTGTCGCAGATCTTCTTGACGCTCGGCTTGACCTTCATGTTTCAGGTTCTCCGGGTCTAGATCTGACGTTCTTACTTGTAGCGGTAGACGATCCGCCCGCGCGTGAGGTCGTAGGGGCTGAGCTCCACGACGACCCGGTCGTCCGGCAGGATGCGGATGTAGTGCATGCGCATCTTGCCACTGATGTGCGCGAGGACCTTGTGACCGTTCTGCAGCTCGACCTTGAACATCGCGTTCGGCAGAGACTCGATCACGGTGCCCTCGATCTCAATGGCGCCTTGCTTCTTAGCCATGAACTGCGAGATCCACCTTCCGGGACCGGCTACCGTATGCGGAACGCTCGTGCGAACCTGGGTTCACCCCTTCCCCGGGGGGAAGAGGGCGCGCTGAAGCACGCTACGAGTGAGCCGACGGTCCATCCTACGCCAGCGCGTCCGGTGCACCAAAACGGGGGTCCCGGAAAGCGGTCGCCGTCACATCTGCTACGTCAGGCCTTGCTGAGGACCGTCAGCGGCTCGACGTGGGCGGTGCAGGCCGAGCAGCGGCGGGCGGCCTCGGGGATGTCGGTCAGGCACTCGGGGCACGGGCGCTTCGGCGTCTTCGGCTTCTTCGGCATGTAGCGCGCGGTCGCCTTGGTGATCGGCAGCACCACGCAGAAGTACAGCACCGCGGCGGTCATGAAGAACGCGATCAGCACGTTGAGGAACTGCCCGTACGGGAAGGTCACCCCCGCGATGTGCGCCTTGTACGAGCTGAAGTCGCCGGCGGCGCCGACCACCACACCCACCAGCGGGGTGAGGAAGGCGGACACGAAGCCGGTCACCACCGCAGTGAACGCGGCACCGATGACCACACCGACCGCCATGTCGACGACGTTGCCGCGCATCATGAAGTCGCGGAATCCCTTGAGCACGTGCTCTCTCCTGCATCGCTCGTAACCGGACCGGCCGGAGCCGACCACTGCCAGCGCATAAAAATAGGACAAAAGCCCTGGAGGTCCAAACCTCCAGGGCCCTGATCCCTTGTCAGCAGCGGCAGTTGAGCGCCGTCAGGACTACGCGAGGGGGTCCGGAGCTGCGGTGATGCCCAGCTTGGCCAGCTCCGCCCTGCCGCCGTCGAAGGCGGTCAGCACCAGCGGGCCCTGCTCGGTGACGGCCACCGAGTGCTCCCAGTGCGAGGCCCAGGTGCCGTCGTTGGTGACGACCGTCCAGTCGTCCTCCAGCACGGTGGTGTGCGGGGTGCCGAGCGACACCATCGGCTCGATCGCCAGCACGGTGCCGGGGACGAGCTTCGGGCCCTTGCCGCGGCCGCGCTCGACGTAGTTCAGCACGTGCGGCTCCATGTGCATCGCGGTGCCGATGCCGTGGCCGCCGTAGCCCTCGGTGATGCCCCACTTGCCCTTGGGCGGGAGCGGCTGGCGGCGGATGAAGCCCTCGATCGCCTTGGAGACGTCCACCAGGCGGTTGTTCTTCTTCATCTGGGCGATGCCGGCCCACATCGAGCCCTCGGTCACCCGGCTCAGCATCTCGACCTCCGGGCGGACCTCGCCGACCGCCACGGTGATGGCCGAGTCGCCGTGCCAGCCGTCCAGGATGGCGCCGCAGTCGATCGAGATGATGTCGCCCTCCTGGAGGGCCCGGTCGCCGGGGATGCCGTGCACGACCTCGTTGTTCACCGAGGCGCAGATCACGCCCGGGAACCAGAGCCCGCCGTGGTTGGCCCGGAAGTTCGAGGTGGCGCCGTGGTCGGTGATGACCTTGTCCGCGACGTCGTTGAGCTCCTGGGTGGTCACCCCGGGGGCGACCGCCTCGCGGCAGGCCTTCAGGGCCTCGGCGACGACCAGCCCGGCCGCTCGCATCTTCGCGATCTGCTCGGGGGTCTTGATCTCCACCATCTGGTCACGCCTTCCAAGTCCGGATTACCACTGCTACCACCGTACGACGCCGAAACGGCCGGGCCACCCGCGTGGGGCGGGCGACCCGGCCGTACCGTCGTACGTTCGCCGAGAGACTCAGCTGTCCTGCTTCAGCGCCTCGATCGAGCGGGCGGTGACCTCGTCCACCTTGCCGAGGGCCGAGATGGTCGCCACCAGGCCCTGCTGGACGTAGTAGTCGATGATCGGCTCGGTCTCCGTGTGGTAGACCTCCAGGCGCGTGCGCACCTTGTCCTCGGTGTCGTCCGAGCGCTGGTACAGCTCGCCGCCGCACTCGTCGCAGACGCCGTCGACCTTCGGCGGGTTGTAGTCCACGTGGAAGACGTGGCCACCGTCGTTGCGGCACAGGCGGCGGCCGGCGATCCGGCGGACGACCTCGTCCTCGGGGACCTCCAGGTCCAGCACGCCGTCCAGCTTGATGCCCTGCTCGGCGAGGAACTCGTCCAGCGCCTTGGCCTGCCCCAGGTTGCGGGGGAAGCCGTCGAGCAGGAAGCCGTTGACGGCGTCCGCCTGGAGCATGCGGTCCTTGGCCATCCCGATGGTGACCTCGTCCGGCACCAGGCGCCCCGCGTCCATGTAGGACTTGGCCTCGAGGCCCAGCGGGGTGCCCTGGCTGATGTTCGCACGGAACAGGTCGCCGGTGGAGATGTGGGGGATGGACAGGGTCTTGGCGAGCAGGTGCGCCTGAGTACCCTTCCCGGCCCCGGGAGGACCAACGAGGACGATACGCATCAGCGGAGGAACCCTTCGTAATTGCGCTGCTGGAGCTGGCTCTCGATCTGCTTCACAGTTTCGAGTCCGACGCCGACGACGATGAGCACGCTGGTGCCGCCGAACGGGAAGTTGGTCTGCTGTCCGAAGGCGACCAGGGCGATCATCGGGATCAACGCGATCAGGCCCAGGTAGAGCGAACCCGGCCACGTGATTCGGGTCAGCACGTAGTTCAGGTACTCGGCCGTCGGTCGGCCGGCCCGGATGCCCGGGATGAACCCACCATACTTCTTCATGTTGTCGGCAACTTCTTCGGGGTTGAAGGAGATGGCGACGTAGAAGAAGGCGAAGAAGACGATCAGCAGGAAGTACGTGGCCATGTAGATCGGGTGGTCACCCTTGACGAAGTTCGTCCGGATCCACGTGGCCCAGCCGGCCTGGCTGTTGGTCAGCTGGACCACCAGGGCGGGGATGTACAGCAGCGACGAGGCGAAGATGACCGGGATGACACCGGCCTGGTTCACCTTGAGCGGGATGTAGGTCGAGGTCCCGCCGAACGCGCGGCGGCCGATCATCCGCTTCGCGTACTGGACCGGGATCCGGCGCTGGGCCTGCTCGACGAAGATGACCAGCATCACGACGATGACGCCGACCGCGACCACGGAGAGGAACTCGACCCAGCCGCCGCCGATGGTGCCGGAGGTCTTGATCGCCCACATCGAGGACGGGAACTGCGCCGCGATCGAGGTGAAGATCAGCAGCGACATGCCGTTGCCGATGCCGCGGTCGGTGATCAGCTCACCGAGCCACATGATGACCGTGGTGCCGGCCGTCATCGTGAGCACCATGACGGCGATCCGGAACACGCTGGTGTCCGGGACGATCTGGTTGGCCAGCGGGCAGCCGGAGAACAGCGCGCCGCTGGAGGCCGTCGCCACGATGCCGGTGCCCTGGAGCACGGCGAGCGCGATGGTCAGGTAACGGGTGTACTGGGTGATCTTGGCCTGGCCGGCCTGGCCCTCCTTCTTCAGCATCTCCAGTCGCGGGATCACGACGGTGAGGAGCTGGAGGATGATGCTCGCCGTGATGTACGGCATGATGCCGAGGGCGAAGATCGTCAGTTGGAGGAGCGCGCCGCCGCTGAACAGGTTGACGAGCCCGAAGAGACCGCTGTTCTTGGTCTCCTTCACGCACTCGTTCACGGCCGTGAAGCTCACGCCCGGCATCGGAATGTGCGAGCCCAGGCGGAACAGCACCATGATGCCCAGCGTGAACAGCAGCTTCTTGCGCAGGTCGGGCGTCTGGAACGCCCGCGCGAACGCACTGAGCACGGTGCCTCCTGCGCCTCCCGCGCGTCGTCGGCGGGAGGGTCGGTCCTGAATGGGGAGTTTGCGGTTCGGGCCCCCGTACAGACGGCACAGGCGAGCCTACGCGCAGCCTACAAGGGAACTCCACGGACTCTAACAGTGCGCAGCCACTCGGAAGAAGCGCGTACCGCCCCTCCCCCACTCACGGGGTACGGGATGCCCGGGTTTGCCACACAAAAGAACGAGCGCCTTCCGGCCCGATGTCCCCGGAAACGGCACGAGCCCCGCACCTCCTGGAGGAGGTGCGGGGCTCGAAGGCGGATCTCAGCGGGCTCAGACGAGCTCGGTGACCGTACCGCCGGCGGCCTTGATCTTCTCGGCGGCGGAGCCGGAGACGGCGTCGACCGTCACCTGCAGCGCAACCGAGACCTCGCCGGTGCCGAGCACCTTGACGAGGGAGTTCTTGCGAACCGCGCCCTTGGCGACCAGGTCCTCGACAGTGACCTCGCCACCCTGCGGGTAGAGCTCGGCCAGCTTGTCGAGGTTGACAACCTGGAACGTGATCTTGAACGGGTTCTTGAAGCCCTTCAGCTTCGGCAGGCGCATGTGGAGCGGCATCTGGCCACCCTCGAAGCGCTGCGGAACCTGGTAGCGGGCCTTCGTGCCCTTGGTACCACGACCGGCAGTCTTACCCTTGGAGCCCTCACCACGACCCACGCGGATCTTGTCGGTCTTGGCACCCGGGGCGGGACGCAGGTTGTGGATCTTGATCGGGTTGTCGCCCATGATCAGTCCACCTCCTCAACCGTCACCAGGTGACGGACCGTGTGGGCCATCCCGCGGATCTCGGGACGGTCCTCCTTCACCACGACGTCGTGCATGCGCTTGAGACCAAGCGTACGCAGGGTGTCACGGTGGTTCTGCTTGCTGCCGATGTACGACTTGGTCTGCGTGATCTTCAGGCGAGCCATCAGGCGCTCACCCCAGCAGCACGCGCCCGCAGCAGAGCGGCGGGGGCCACGTCCTCCAGCGGCAGGCCACGACGAGCGGCGATCTCCTCGGGGCGCACGAGGCCCTTCAGAGCAGCCACGGTGGCGTGCACGATGTTGATCGCGTTGTCCGAGCCGAGCGACTTCGACAGGATGTCGTGAATGCCGGCGCACTCCAGGACGGCGCGCACCGGACCACCGGCGATAACACCGGTACCGGGGGCGGCGGGCTTCAGGAGCACGACGCCGGCGGCCTTCTCACCCTGGATCGGGTGCGGGATGGTGCCCTGGATACGGGGGACCTTGAAGAAGTTCTTCTTGGCCTCCTCAACACCCTTGGCGATGGCGGCCGGAACCTCCTTCGCCTTCCCGTAACCGACACCCACGGTGCCGTCACCGTCGCCCACCACGACCAGCGCGGTGAAGCTGAAACGACGACCACCCTTGACAACCTTGGCGACACGGTTGATCGCGACAACGCGCTCGACGTAAGCGGTCTTCTCGACGGCGGGGGCGTTGCCCCGGTCGTCACGCTTACGGTCGCGCCGCTCGCCACCGCCGGTGCCGCCGCCGGCGCCGCTACCGCGGCGCTGGGGTCCAGCCATTGGAATTACCTCTCTCGATTACGTCCGTCGACTGAGCCGACGAGCGGCTTAGAAGTCGAGCCCGGCCTCACGAGCCGCGTCCGCCAGGGCGGCGATGCGGCCGGCGTACCGGTTGCCCGCGCGGTCGAAGACGACCGACTCGATGCCGGCGGCCTTGGCGCGCTCGGCGACCAGGCTCCCGACCTTCTTGGCCAGCTCGGTCTTGTCGCCCTCGGCGCCCTTGATGGACACGTCGAGGGTGGACGCCGACGCCAGGGTGTGACCCTTGGCGTCGTCGATGACCTGGGCGACCATGTGACGGTTCGAACGCGTCACGACGAGGCGCGGACGCACCTCGGTGCCGACGACGCGCTTGCGAACGCGGATCGCGCGGCGCTTGCGAGCGGCGCTCTTGTAGGCGTTGCCCTTGCCGATCTTGACAGAGACACTCATCGCTTACTTACCACTCTTTCCGACCTTGCGGCGGATGACCTCGCCCGCGTACTTGACACCCTTGGCCTTGTACGGGTCCGGCTTGCGCAGCTTGCGGATCTTCGCGGCGACCTCGCCGACCTTCTGCTTGTCGATGCCGTCCACGTGGAACTTGGTGGCCGACTCGACGACGAAGGAGATGCCCTCGGGGGCCTCGACGAGGATCGGGTGGCTGTAGCCCAGCTGGAACTCCATGTTGGAGCCCTTCGCCAGAACTCGGTAGCCGACACCGCTGATCTCCAGCGACTTGCGGTAGCCCGCGGTCACGCCGGTGATCATGTTCGCCACCAGCGTGCGGGAAAGGCCGTGCAGGGCCTTCGACAGACGCTCGTCGTTGGGGCGGGTGACGAGCAGCGTGCCGTCCTCGCCCTTACCGATCTCGATCGGCGCGGCGACAACGTGGGTGAGGGTGCCCTTCGGGCCCTTCACCGAGACCGCCTGGCCATCGATGGTGACGTCCACGCCAGCGGGGACCTGGATGGGCAGCCGTCCAATGCGCGACATTGCTGTACCTCCGTTTCCCGAATTACCAGACGTAGGCGAGAACTTCTCCGCCTACGCCCTTCTTGGCGGCCTGCTTGTCGGTGAGGAGACCCGAAGACGTGGAGATGATCGCCACGCCCAGGCCGCCGAGCACCTTCGGCAGGTTGGTGGACTTTGCGTAAACGCGCAGACCCGGCTTGCTGATGCGCTTGATGCCGGCGATGGAGCGCTCACGGTTGGGGCCGAACTTGAGCTCGATGGTCAGCTTCTTGCCGACCTCGCCCTCGACGGGCTCCTCAACCTTGTAGGAGGAGATGTACCCCTCCTGCTGCAGGATCTCGGCGACGTGCGCCTTGATCTTGCTGGCCGGCATCGCCACGGAGTCGTGGTACGCCGAGTTCGCGTTACGCAGACGCGTGAGCATGTCTGCGATGGGGTCGGTCATGGTCATGATGGCCTCAGGCCTCTCTCGCCGCGGTTTCTCCGCGCCAGGTCCCCCTGCCGCACTCTTGCGAGTTCGTCAGGGGCACAAGCGCAGGGGACCTGCGACGTCGTAAGACTGGGTGCGAGCCCTCCAGAAGGGCCACGGGCGTCCATGGGGAAGCCGTGGCAGGGGGCCCGACCCCACTACCTTACGGGAATCCGTACGGTAGGCCCAAAACGGGCCGGTGTGGGATCGGGCACCTCTGCTTCGCTGTGTGCCTAAAGTGCCTGGTCCCTCTGTTGGGAGAGGACTACCAGGAGCTCTTGGTCACGCCCGGCAGCTCGCCGCGGTGCGCCATCTCACGAAGGCAGACACGGCACAGGCCGAACTTGCGGTACACCGAGTGCGGACGGCCGCAGCGCTGGCACCGGGTGTAGGCCCGGACGCCGAACTTCGGCTTGCGCTCGGACTTCGCGATGAGGGACTTCTTCGCCATGTGTTACGCCTCCTTGAACGGGAAGCCCAGAGCGCGCAGGAGCGCCCGGCCCTCGTCGTCGGTCTGGGCGGTGGTCACGACGGTGATGTCCATACCGCGCTGACGGTCGACCTTGTCCTGGTCGATCTCGTGGAACATGACCTGCTCGGTCAGACCGAAGGTGTAGTTGCCACGGCCGTCGAACTGCTTCGGGGAGAGGCCACGGAAGTCACGGATACGCGGCAGGGCCAGCGACACCAGACGGTCCAGGAACTCCCACATGCGGTCACCACGGAGGGTGACGTGGGTGCCGATCGGCTGGCCCTCGCGCAGCTTGAACTGCGCGATGGACTTGCGAGCCTTGGTCACGGCCGGCTTCTGACCGGTGATCGCGGTCAGGTCGCGGATCGCGCCCTCGATCAGCTTGCTGTCACGGGCGGCCTCGCCGACACCCATGTTGACGACGACCTTGACCAGGCCGGGCGTCAGCATGACGTTCTCGTACGAGAACTGCTCCTGCAGCTGACCCTTGATCTCGGAGTTGTAACGCTCCTTGAGACGGGGGGTCACCTTCTCAACAGTCGTCTCAGACATCAGATGTCCTCACCGGTTCGCTTGGCAACGCGGATCTTGTTGCCCTCGTCATCGAAGCGGTAGCCAACGCGGGTGACGACCTTCTTGCCGTCCTTCTCCACGACCAGCTGGACGTTGGAGACGTGCACCGGGGCCTCGACGGTGACGATGCCACCCTGAGTGCCCGGGCCCGGCTTGGTGTGCTTCTTGACCCGGTTCACACCCTCGACCAGGACCTTGTTCTCGGCGGGCATGGCCTGGATGACCTTGCCCTGCTTGCCGCGGTCCTTGCCGGTGATGACCTGAACCAGGTCACCCTTCTTGATCTTCATGCTGTTCGCCATGAGTTAGAGCACCTCCGGCGCAAGCGAGATGATCTTCATGAACTTCTTGTCACGCAGCTCGCGGCCCACCGGGCCGAAGATGCGGGTACCACGGGGGTCACCATCGGTGTTCTTCAGAACGACCGCGGCGTTCTCGTCGAAGCGGATGTACGAGCCATCCGGACGACGGCGCGACTTCACGGTACGGACGACGACGCACTTGACGACGTCACCCTTCTTCACCGAACCGCCGGGGATCGCGTCCTTGACGGTCGCGACGATGACGTCCCCGATACCGGCGTAGCGGCGACCGGAACCACCGAGAACGCGGATGCAAAGGATTTCCTTCGCGCCCGTGTTGTCGGCGACACGCAGTCGCGACTCCTGCTGGATCACAGCTTTCTCCTGATCGTCAACGAGAGCTGACGGGCCGGCCGCTGCTCACACCAGCGCCCGCGAGGGACCTGGTGCACATACGGCCGTACCGCATCAACTTCGTTACTTGGCCTTCTCGAGGATCTCGACGACGCGCCAGCGCTTCGTCGCGGACAGCGGGCGGGTCTCCGCGAGGAGGACCCGGTCGCCGATGCCGCAGGCGTTCGCCTCGTCGTGCGCCTTCAGCTTGTTCGTACGGCGGATGACCTTGCCGTACAGAGCGTGCTTGACGCGGTCCTCGACGGCGACGACGACGGTCTTGTCCATCTTGTCGCTGACGACGAGACCCTCACGGGTCTTGCGGAAACCGCGCGTCTCGTTGGTGTTCTCAGTCATCAGGCGCTCTCCACCGTCTCGATGCCCAGCTCGCGCTCGCGCATCAGGGTGTAGATCCGCGCGATGTCCTTACGGACGAGCTTGAGCCGTCCGTGGTTGTCGAGCTGCCCGGTCGCCGCCTGGAAGCGGAGGTTGAACAGCTCCTCCTTGGCCTCACGGAGCTTGGCAACGAGACCCTCGTTGTCCAGCTCGCGGAGGTCAGCAGCCTTGGTGCCGGCCGACATCAGCTCTCACCTGCCTCGCGCCGGATGATCCGGCACTTCATCGGGAGCTTGTGAGCTGCGCGGGTCAGCGCCTCACGAGCCACCTTCTCGTTGGGGTACGACAGCTCGAACATGACCCGACCCGGGTGCACGTTCGCGATCCACCACTCGGGCGAACCCTTACCGGAACCCATGCGGGTCTCGGCCGGCTTCTTGGTGAGCGGACGGTCCGGGTAGATGTTGATCCAGACCTTGCCGCCACGCTTGATGTGACGGGTGACGGCGATACGAGCGGACTCGATCTGCCGGTTCGTCACGTAGGCCGGGGTGACGGCCTGGATGCCGTACTCGCCGAAGGCGAGCTCGGTGCCACCCTTGGCAGCGCCACGACGCTTCGGGTGGTGCTGCTTGCGGTGCTTGACCCGACGGGGGATCAGCATGGGAGTCAGGCCTCCGTTCCGGTGTTCTCGGCAGCCGGCGCCTCAGCGGCCGGGGCCGCGGGGGCCTCGGCAGCGGCGGGACGACGGCCACGGCCACCGCGCTCGCCACCACGGCGGTCGCCACCGCGGGCGGGACGACCACCCTCGGGACGGGCCGGGCGGTTGCCCGAGCGGGCAGCGGCGTTCTCAGCGCGGACCTCGGCGATGTTCTTGACGTCGCCCTTGTAGATCCAGACCTTCACGCCGATGCGGCCGAAGGTGGTCTTGGCCTCGAAGAAGCCGTAGTCGACGTTCGCACGCAGGGTGTGCAGCGGCACACGACCCTCGCGGTAGAACTCCGACCGGCTCATCTCGGCGCCGCCGAGACGACCGGAGCACTGGACCTTGATGCCCTTGGCGCCGGACTTCATGGTGCCCTGCATCGACTTGCGCATGGCACGGCGGAAGGAGACGCGGGAGGACAGCTGCTCCGCGACGCCCTGAGCCACGAGCTGGGCGTCCAGCTCGGGGTTCTTGACCTCGAGGATGTTCAGCTGGACCTGCTTGCCGGTCAGCTTCTCGAGGTCGCCGCGGATGCGGTCGGCCTCGGTGCCACGGCGACCGATGACGATGCCGGGGCGGGCGGTGTGGATGTCGACGCGGACGCGGTCGCGGGTGCGCTCGATCTCAACCTTCGAGATGCCGGCGCGCTCCATGCCCTTCGTCATCATGCGACGAATGGCAACGTCTTCCTTGACGTAGTCCTTGTACAGCTTGTCGGCGTACCAGCGGGACTTGAAGTCCGTGCTGATGCCGAGGCGGAACCCGTGCGGGTTAACCTTCTGGCCCATTACCGGGTCCCTTCCTTGCTGCTGACGACCACGGTGATGTGGCTGGTCCGCTTGCGGATCCGGTAGGCGCGGCCCTGGGCACGCGGGCGGAACCGCTTCAGGGTCGGACCCTCGTCAACGTACGCCTCGCTGATGACGAGGTCGTCCACGTTGGAGTGGTTGTAGTTGTGCGCGGCGTTGGCAATGGCGCTGTCGAGCACCTTGCCGACCGGCACGGTGGCGGCCTGCGGAGCGAAACGCAGGACGGCCTGGGCCTCCGTGGCCGGCAGGCCACGGATGAGGTCCACCACGCGGCGGGCCTTCATGGGCGTGACGCGGATGTACCGCGCCTGGGCCCTGGCTTCCATGGTTGTCCCCTTAATGGAGTAAGTCATTGAGTCGTTCTGGCGGTGAAGCTCAGGCGACTAGCGACGCTTCGACTTGCGGTCGTCCTTGACGTGGCCGCGGAAGGTGCGGGTCGGAGCGAACTCGCCCAGCTTGTGGCCGACCATCGACTCGGTGACGAACACCGGGACGTGCTTGCGACCATCGTGAACCGCGATCGTGTGGCCGAGCATGGCCGGGAAGATCACGGAGCGGCGGGACCAGGTCTTGATGACGTTCTGGGTACCCGCCTCGTTCTGCGCGTCCACCTTCTTGAGAAGGTGGCCGTCGATGAAGGGGCCCTTCTTGAGACTGCGCGGCATCTGACCTGCTCCTAGCGCTTCTTGTTGGTCTTGCGGCGGCGCACGATGAGAGCGTCCGACGCCTTCTTCGGGCGACGGGTACGACCCTCCTTCTGGCCCCACGGCGAGACCGGGTGGCGACCACCAGAGGTCTTACCCTCACCACCACCGTGCGGGTGGTCGATCGGGTTCATGGCGACACCACGCACGGTCGGGCGAACGCCCTTCCAGCGCATGCGGCCGGCCTTGCCCCAGTTGATGTTCGACTGCTCGGCGTTGCCGACCTCGCCGACGGTGGCGCGGCAGCGCGCGTCGACCAGGCGGATCTCGCCGGAGGGCATGCGCAGGTGCGCCATCTTGCCCTCACGCGCCAGCAGCTGGATGCCGGAGCCGGCCGAGCGGGCCAGCTTGGCACCGCCGCCGGGACGCAGCTCCACCGCGTGGATGGTGGTACCGACCGGGATGTTGCGCAGCGGCAGGTTGTTGCCCGGCTTGATGTCGGCGCCAGCGCCGTTCTCGATCCGGTCGCCCTGCGTGATGCCGCGCGGCGCGATGATGTAGCGCTTCTCGCCGTCCGCGTAGTGCAGCAGCGCGATGCGCGCGGTGCGGTTCGGGTCGTACTCGATGTGCGCGACCTTCGCCGGCACGCCGTCCTTGTCGTGACGACGGAAGTCGATCACGCGGTAGGCGCGCTTGTGACCGCCACCCTGGTGGCGAACGGTGATCCGACCGGCGTTGTTACGGCCGCCCTTGCTGTGCAGGGGGCGAACCAGCGACTTCTCCGGGGTGGACCGCGTGATCTCTACGAAGTCGGCCACGCTGGAGCCACGACGGCCCGGCGTAGTCGGCTTGTACTTGCGGATGCCCATTTGGCTCTCTCGTCCTCGTCCTTATCGACGATCACGATCTCCGTTAGGAGACCGGACCACCGAAGATGTCGATGCGGTTGCCCTCGGCCAGCGTCACGATGGCGCGCTTGGTGTCCTTGCGCTTGCCAAAGCCCGTCTTGGAGCGCTTGCGCTTGCCCTGACGGTTGATCGTGTTGACAGCCTCGACCTTGACCGAGAAGACCGCCTCGACGGCCTGCTTGATCTGGGTCTTGTTGGCGCCCGGCGACACGATGAACGTGTACTTGTTCTCGTCGAGAAGGCTGTAGCTCTTCTCGGAGATGACCGGCTTCACCAGGACGTCACGGGGGTCCGTGAACGTCTTGCTCGTAACGTCGCTCATCAGGCGGCGCTCCCTTCGAGCTCGCCCTCAGCGGCAACGGCCTTGGCGGACGCGGCCGGACCGGCCACGAAACGCTCGAAGGCGGCCTGGGTGAAGACCACATCGTCGGAGACGAGCACGTCGTAGGTGTTCAGCTGACCGGCGTCCAGGATGTGCACGTGCGGCAGGTTGCGAGCGGACTTCAGGCCCAGCTCGTCCTCGCGCTCGACGACCAGGAGGACGTTCTTGCGCTCGGTGATCTTGCCGAACAGGCTCTTGGCGGCCTTGGTCGACGGCACCTCGGCCGCGACCACGTCGGTGACGACGTGGATGCGGTTGTGGCGGGCCCGGTCGGTGAGCGCACCGCGCAGAGCGGCGGCGATCATCTTCTTCGGGGTCCGCTGCGAGTAGTCGCGCGGCACGGGACCGTGCACGACGCCACCGCCGGCGAACTGCGGCGCACGGGTCGAGCCCTGACGGGCGCGGCCGGTGCCCTTCTGGCGGTACGGCTTCTTGCCGCCACCGCGGACCTCGCCACGAGTCTTGGTCTTGTGGGTGCCCTGACGGGCCGCAGCGAGCTGCGCCACGACGACCTGGTGCATCAGCGGAACGCTGACCTTCGCGTCGAAGATCTCGGCCGGAAGCTCGAGGCTGCCGGTCTTGTCGCCCGAGGGCGACAGGATGTCAATGGTGCTCATATCCTCACAGCCCCTTCGCCGCGGTGCGGACGAGGACGAGGCCGCCGTTCGGGCCCGGGATTGCGCCCTTGATCAGGAGCAGCCCCTTCTCCGCGTCAACGGCATGGATGGTCAGGTTCTGGGTGGTCACACGCTCGTGGCCCATCCGGCCGGCCATCCGTACGCCCTTGAACACGCGACCCGGGGTGGCGCAGCCACCGATCGAGCCGGGCGAGCGGTGCTTGCGCTGCACACCGTGACCGGCGCCGAGGCCCCGGAAGTTGTGGCGCTTCATGACACCGGCGAAGCCCTTGCCCTTGGAGGTGCCGGTCACGTCGACCTTGACACCCGCCTCGAACAGCTCGGCGGTGATCTCCTGGCCCAGGGTGTACTCGGAGGCGTCCGAGGTACGGAGCTCGACCAGGTGGCGGCGCGGGGTGACACCGGCCTTGGCGAAGTGGCCCGCGAGGGGCTTGTTCACCTTGCGGGGGTCGATCTCGCCGAAGCCGATCTGGACGGCGTCGTAGCCGGCCGGGCTGTCGGCGGTGTGGACCTGGGTCACGACATTGGGCCCAGCCTTGACGACGGTCACCGGGACGACCCGGTTGTTCTCGTCCCAGACCTGGGTCATGCCGAGCTTCTCGCCCAGGATGCCCTTAATCTGCTTAGCCATCTTCGGTGCGCCTCTCAGAGCTTGATCTCGATGTCGACGCCAGCCGGCAGGTCGAGACGCATGAGCGAGTCAACCGTCTTCGGCGTGGGGTCGAGGATGTCGATCAGACGCTTGTGAGTACGCATCTCGAAGTGCTCGCGCGAGTCCTTGTACTTGTGCGGCGAGCGGATGACGCAGTACACGTTCTTCTCAGTGGGCAGCGGCACCGGGCCCGCGACCTGCGCACCAGTACGAATCACCGTCTCGACGATCTTCTTCGCCGAGGAGTCGATGACCTCGTGGTCGTAGGCCTTGAGCCGGATGCGGATCTTCTGTCCCGCCATGGCTACTCAGTAGTCCTTTGTCCTTAGTCACTTCGCGACTCCCCCTCCGACCCCCGCGCTCGGGCGTGTCGCACTCGCGCTTGCAAAAAACCGGCGAAGTAATTCGTCGGTTTAAAACTTTCGGGGTGAGGGGTGCCGGGTCGAGGCCCCGCACACGCTTCCCGGAAGATTCCCGTACTTTCGCCCCGCAGCTGCCGTGGCGTAGAACTCACGCTTGACGGCCATCACGGGAACGACGAGTACATGGGACTCGCTTCCGGTCCTCCCGGCGGGAGGCGCGCAGCATCGGCACTCAACCGAGCAACTTGGACATACTGCCACATGGAGCAGCCCGGATGCCAATCGGGGCCGGTGAGGCGCTCCTCACCGGCCCCGATGGGGTGACGTCCCCGCTCAGTCCTTGCGCCAGAGCACCCAGCCCCGGTCCTTGTTGAACTTCGCGACGTGCCAGCCGGGCCGCGCGTCCGGCCAGCTGGTCTGCGGCAGGTCGCCCTTGCTCCAGCCGGCCAGGTACGCGGTGGCCGCCTCCGGCGGGGCGGAGCCGTCCTTCAGGTCGTCCGACCAGACCCGGCCCCAGTAGACCTCGTAGGCCATCGACATCCGGGTGTCCCAGTCGAGGTCCATGTCCAGGACGACGTTGTCGCCCTTGCGCAGGCCCGCCTCCTTGGCCACGCCCACCGCCTGGTACTTGCGGGCCTTGGCGTGCGGCTCGGAGACGTTGTCGGTGACGGCGACCGTCGCGTAGGCGGCGAACAGCGTCACGCACCCCACCACCGCGGCCACCACCCGGCGCCCGCCGGCCACCCGCAGCAGCAGGCAGGCGCCCAGCACCGCCAGCGCGCCGAAGCTCGTCCGGACCATGTGCAGGTCGTCCCAGGTCGAGGCCAGGAACATCGCGTCCGGCACCGTCCACGGACTGACCCAGAGCTTGAGCGCGGCGCCCGCGTACGCGCCGACCGACAGCTGGATGATCCCGATCGCCGCCACGCCGGCCAGCGCCGTCCACAGCAGCGCGCGGACCCCGGCCCGCCACAGCGCGGCCAGGCCGACCACCATGAACATCGGCACCAGCACCGCGCAGTACCGGGCGTACACCCAGTTGTCGGTCCGGTCGTTGTCCGCCAGCCCGGCCGCCGAGGCCAGCGCGGTGCCGAACAGCAGGGCCACCATGGTGAAGGCCACCACCCGCTCGGCCACCGTGTACCGGCGCCGGAACACGACCACCACGCACAGCACCAGGGCGACCGCCCCGAAGCCGTACGTCGAGGTCATGAAGTACCAGAGCTGCCCGAAGGTGCGGGCGATGATCGTGCCGATGTACTTGCTGTCCCCGAGGTTCTCGAAGACCTTGTTGCCGACGGTGCTCGGCGGCACGTCCTTGAACTGGTTCTCGACGAAGCGCGCCAGCAGCTTCGCGCCCAGGTACGACAGCCCGAGCCCGCCGACGCCGGCCAGCGAGGCGAGCCGCGGCGCCCAGCCGACGGCCAGCACCACCACCAGGACCAGCGCGGTCAGCGCCACGACCACGCCGCCGCGGTCGTGGGTGGCCATCGAGAAGCCGGCCGCCAGGCCCGTCCCGGCCGCGTACAGCGCGCGCCGGCGCGTCGTGCCGGGCGAGAGCCAGCCGTGCATCGCGAGCAGCCAGGCCAGCAGGATCACCGGCAGCACGGTGTCCGACATCACGAACTGGGAGTAGAAGACCACCGGCGGCACCAGCGCCACGGCGGCGCCCACCAGGTACGCGTGCGGCCGGGACAGGCCCACCCGGCGCGCCGCCGCCACGGCGAGCGGGAACACCAGCGCGTTGAGCAGCGCGTTGATGCCCATGATCAGGTGGTACGCGGCGGCCGGGGTGTCGGCGATCCGCAGCGCCGGCGAGATCAGCAGCGGGTACCCGCCGGGGATCACCACGCCGACCGGCATCTCGGTGGTCGGCCGCCCGGCCAGCACCCGCGCGATCACCAGGTAGGAGTCCTCGTCGGCGTGCACCGACGGGAAGTAGTTGTGGATCGACAGCACCAGGCGGAACGCCACCTGGCCGCCGTACCCGAGCAGCAGGACCACCGGCCAGAACCAGCGGTGGGCGGCCAGCGCCCGCAGCCGGGGCGGCACGGCCAGGGCCCGGGTGGCGGGCGCGCTCCCGCCGCCTTCCTCACCCCGGCCCGGCCCGTCGGACGTGTGGGCAGAGTCGATCAGCGGCTGCACCGAGACACTTCCCTACTTGTATGAGTTGACGATCTCGTCATGGCCGGCTCCGGACGGCGCGCCACGGTTCCCACCACTCGTCGAAGCGCATCGGCAGTGTGCCACGCGGTGATCGGCCGGAGCCAACGCGCGCCTCCCCCGTTGACGACAACGGCCCGTACGGGAACGGTGGTTCGGCCCGTGCGGATCCCCCGACCGAGGTGCTGGCAGAATCGCGGTGTCCGGCCACCGAAACCACACACCCCCCCCGCATCCGAACCGCTGCGGGAGAGCAGAAGGACCGAACAGTGACGACGAGCGTCCAGCCCGCCCCCGCCGAGGGCAGGCATCAGGGCATACCGCCCAGTCAGAGGAGACGGGCCGCCGCTCTTCGCCTCCCCGCCGTCCTCTGGACCGCGGAGATCCTGACCGCGGCCACGGCGGCGCTGCTGATGACCGGGCTGGCCTGGTCCGTCCGGCTGAACCCCATGTCGAGGGTCGGCCAGGTCAGCGGCCTCGCCGCGCTTCAGCTCCGGCTCCTGCTGCTGATCGGCGTCGTCGTCCTGGTCCTGGTGCCGGCGATGCGCCGCTGGGCGGACCTCCCGGTGCGGTTCGCCGCCGCCGCGGTCGCCGGCCTGTCCTCCGGCGTCCTGGCCGCCGGCATCTCGCTCGCGCTGCGCGACACCAACTGGCCGCTGTACGCCCAGCAGGGCGACTCCGGCAGCCTCCAGGCCTGGGTCGGCGCCCTGATGGACGGCAAGTCCCTCGACGGCGCCTACCCGCCGCTGTTCCCGCACATCGTCGCCTTCGTCGCCGAGCACGTCACCCACGGGCAGGTCGGCTACGCGCTCAAGCTCGTCGACCTGCTGTTCGTCGCGATGCTCGGCCCGCTCGCCTACCTGTCCTGGCGCCTGCTGCTGCCCCCGCTCTGGGCGCTCGGGATCGGCGTCACCGCCGCCCTGCCGATGGCGCAGCCGTACAAGCCGTACACCACCTTCGTGCTCGTCGCCTTCCTCCCCGTGCTGGCGAAGCTGATGCAGCTCCTCCAGCGCGCCCCGGAGCTCCCGCGCCGCACCGCGGCCGTCCGCGGCGCCGTGCTCGGCCTCGGGATCGGGCTGCTGTTCCTCCTCTACTCCGGCTGGTTCGTGTGGTCCGCGGCCGGAGTGGTGGTGCTCACCGTGGTGCTGCTGCTGCGCGCCCGCCGGACCGGCGGCACCCGCGGCCTGCTCAACGGCCTGTGCGCGATCGGCGCCGCCGGCGGGGTCTTCCTGCTCGTCTCCGGCGTCTACCTGGTCCGGCTGCTCGGCTCCGCGGGCAGCACCATCGACCGGTACTGCTACTTCGACACCTACACCGAGCCGACCTACTTCGCGATGTGGCGCGACGACCTCCCCGGCACCGACGGCCAGAGCACCTGGCCGGTCCCCGGGGAGATCGGCGGGGTCGGCCTCTTCACGATCCTGCTGCTGGTCGGCCTGGGCGTGGCGCTGGCCCTCGGGATCGGCCGGACCACCGTCCTGACCGCCGCCGCCTGCACCGCGAGCGCCCTGCTGATGCGCTACTGGTACGCCTCCCACATGGAGCGCGACCAGGCCGTCATGCTCTACCCGCGCACCAGCGCCCAGCTGCTCTACTGCCTGCTGGTCCTCGTCGGCCTGGCGTGCTACCTGGTCGTCCGCCGCCGCCAGGGCCCCGCCGCGGCCCCCGCCGCCGAGTCGGCCGAGGACACCGGCCGCCGGCTGCCGCTGCGCCTCAACCCGCGCGGTGTGGCCGTCGGCGCCATCTGCGCGCTGGGCCTGCTCTTCGGCATGGCCGGCTCCGCCACCGCCAGCAAGTACATGCCGGACCCGCACTGGGGCCCCGGCGCGCTGGCCTGGATCGCGCAGAGCACCGCCGACACCAAGGGGCACTGCTCGCGCTACGCGCCCAACGGCCAGTGCAAGCAGCCGCGGGACATCAGCGACCTGCTCGTGCCGCTGCCCGACCCCGGGAAGCTGATGTGCCCGAAGGTCAACCCGTACCCGCCCCGGCAGCCCGACCCGCTGGGCCCCTCCGGCTTCGGCGAGTAGCCCCCGGCGGGCCGCCCGCGAACGCCACTGGGCCGGTAGTCCGAACTCGGACTACCGGCCCAGTGCCGTACCAGTGGGTGCGAGCGGTCAGTGCCGGTCGCCGCCGGTCAGCGCGTGGCGGACCAGCACCTTGGCGCCGGCCCGCTCGCCGCGCTTCAGGGCGCCCGGCAGCATGGTCAGCGCGTGCAGGCGGGAGGCGCTGCGGAACCGGGCCGCACGGGCGGCCTTCGGCCAGCCGCGGGCGTCCATCCGCTCCGCCACCGCGTTGAAGTACCGCTCCGCCTCGGTGAACCGGGTGCCGGAGAAGGCCTGCACCGAGGACTCGCTGACGGCGTGCCGCCGGTACTGGAAGACGACGGTGGTGTTGTCCACCAGCATCTGCTCGCCGCGCTCCAGCAGGTCGACGACCAGGGCCAGGTCCTGGATCACCGAGTACTCGTCGCGGAAGTTGACCGCGCGCAGCGCCTCGCCCCGCCAGCAGATCGACGGGAAGTAGAGCCAGTTGCCGCGCAGCACGCTCGCGGCCAGCTCCTCGCCGCCCATCAGCCGCCGGCCCTTGACGGTCGGCGCGTAGATCTTCTCCTTGACGTTGTCCGCCAGGCCGGAGCGGCTGACCTCGCCGTTGCCGTCGATGACCTCGACGCCCGGCTGCACCATGCCCAGGTCCGGGTTGTCCTTGACGATCGCCCGGACGGTCTCCAGGTAGTGCGGGTGCAGCAGGTCGTCGCAGCCCATGATGACCACGTGGTCGGCCGTGGACAGCTCCACGCACTTCTGGAAGTTCTTGGTGATGCCGAGGTTCCGCTCATTGCGCAGGTAGCTCACCCGGTCGTCGCCGAGCGAGGCGAACCAGCCCGGGACGTCCGGCTCCTTGCCGTCGTCTATGACGGTCAGCCGGAAGTCCCGGTCGGTCTGCGCGAGGATGCTCCGCACCGCGGCCTGCATCAGCGCCACGTCGCCGTAGTACGGCAGCATGAACTCGAAGGTCGCCACGGGATCAGGCCTTGCTGCGGTCGACCGGCGCCGAGACCGGCAGGTCCAGGTCGAAGCGCTCCTCGTTCAGACGGGCGCCCTCGTTGATCGCCACGGTCCGCGCCAGGTCGGTGAGCTTCTTCTCCAGCGAGCGGAAGCGCAGGAAGGTGTTCAGGGTCAGGAAGCCCATCCCCAGCACCATCCCGTACAGCACCAGGTCGGTGCCGCGGCCGACGCCGAGCTGGTGGGCCAGCCAGGTCACGTCGGTGGGACGCAGCACCGCGTAGATGTTCACGACCACGAAGACCGAGAACGCGATGCGCTTCCAGGCGCGGGTGTTGGCACGGTCCCAACGCCGGATGAACATGAAGGCGAGAGTGACCGAGCCGAGAATGAGAACCAGCTGGATCCAGAAGAATTTCATCGGCGGCTACGCTCCCGCAGCGAGATGTCGAAGATGATGTTGACGCCGTTGATCAGGGACTGACCCTTGGCGCGTGAGTAGTCGGTGTACAGGATGTCCACCGGGAGTTCGGCGACCCGGAGGTCCGAGCCGGCGAGGAAGCTGACGATCTCCGACGCGTGCGCCATGCCGTTCATGGTGATCCGCAGCCGGCCGGCGGCCTCGCGGTTCAGCACGCGCAGACCGTTGTGGGCGTCGGTCAGCTTGAGCTTGCGAGCGGTCGGGCTGACGGTCGCCGCGGTGCGCAGGACGACCCGCTTGATCCACGGCACCTGCCCGTTCTGCTCGATGAAGCGCGAGCCGAGGACGACGTCCGTGTCGCCCTCCCGCAGCAGGGCGACCATCTTCTCGACGTCGGCGGTCTGGTGCTGGCCGTCCGCGTCGAAGGTGGCGAAGTACTTGGCGCCCGGCTGGGCCAGGGCGTAGGCGAGGCCGGTCTGGAGGGCGGCACCCTGGCCGAGGTTGACCGGGTGGCGCACCAGGTGCGCGCCCGTCTCCATGATGTGCTTGGCCGAGTCGTCGCCGCTGCCGTCATCGACGACCACGATGTTCGGGAACGTCTTTCGCGCCCCCTCCACAACGTCGGCGATCACCTGGCCCTCGTTGTAGGCCGGGATCACCAGCCAAACATCGTCGTACTGGGACACGGAGGCTCCATGAATGGGGTCTGGCCCGCGCTGCTGCGCGGCGATCTGAAGATGAGGGGCGGACACGGTCAGTCACCGGCCGTCCGGCTGCTCAACACCGCGGCGTTCGGGTCCCCCGACTGCTGGACGAGGCCGGCGGAGTTCGTCGCCGAACGGGCGAAACTCTGCCTCAGGACCGCCAGCATACCGAGGACGGTGGCCACGGAACCCGCCGTGTACGCAACGACCACGCGGGTGGACACGTCGCCCGGCATGAAGGTGATCGCGGCGAGGACCGCCGTGCCGACCGCCCAGCAGAGCAGCTGAAGGTTGTGCCGCTTGAATACCATCAGCGCCTGGCCGAGCACCATCGCGAACATGTACGCCACGGTTCCGGCGGACATCCAGAAGAAGTCGAGGCAGCCGAGCACCGGCTTGGCGCCGAACAGCACCTGGATCAGCCAGGGGCCGAGGGCGACCGCCGGGATGCCGCCGAGCACGCCGAGCCCGCCGACCACGGCGCCGATCTTCTTGAGCATCCCGGTGAAGGCGGCCCGGTCCCCGACCGCGATCGCGGCGGAGAGGCCGTTCAGCAGCGAGGCCTGGAGCGAGCCGAAGACGAACAGCGGCACCCGGGCCAGCACCAGCGCGTTGAGCAGGGCGGCGATCAGCGCGGAGTCGGAGGGCGCGAGCAGCTTGGTGCTCACCACGGCCGCGTTCACCACGACCTGGGAGAGCAGCGTCGAGCAGATCAGCAGGCCGAGCCCGGAGCAGAGTTCGGACCAGCCGACCTGCTCGCCGGGCTTCACCGCGCGCAGCAGCGGCGGCAGCGTGACGATCGTGGCGATGATCGGCGCGACGGCCAGGATCAGGCTGAACGCGAGCGCCGAGTGCACACCGGCCACGGCGAAGGCGAAGGCCAGGCCGATCCGCAGGCCGCCGTCCAGGCCGAGCTGGGTGCCGTACGCGCCGAAGCGGCCGAGGCCGGCCAGCACGCCGCGGGTGAGGTAGCAGACGGCCATGCCGGTGAAGGCCCCGCCGAGCGCCAGCACCAGCGAGCGGTCGCCGTGGAACATCGACCGGGCGATCGGGCCGGAGGCGGCGCCGAGGGCGACCAGGGTCGCCGCGAGGATCCCGCCGGTGAGCAGGGTCGCCCGGCGCAGCACCGGCGCGGCGCCGTGGCCGAGCGCCGCGCGCGCCGAGACGATCCGGGTGAGCTCCTGCTCGATCGGGAAGAAGACGCCGATGCCGACCGACATCACGATCGTCCACAGCAGCGAGACGTTCGCCATGTCGTCGACCGACAGGCTGTGGCCCGCCACTCCGAGGTGGATGTAGGAGGCGGCACCCAGTACGACGGTGCCGCCGGCCACCGCCAGGGTTCCCGGCGGTAGCGCGGCAGCCACCTTCGTCAGTGCGTTCTTCACTGAGGTCTGTCGCTCTCCGTGGTCCGGGCCGTGGCGGCCAGTTCGGCGAAGACGGGCGTGGCCAGGGCCTCGGCCAGCATGGTCCGCCACTCGGGCAGCGGCGCCAGCCCGGCGGCGGCCCAGCGGTCGTGGGCCAGCACGCTGAAGGCGGGGCGGGCGGCCGGGCGGACGAAGGCCTCCGACGTGGTCGGGCGGATCCGCTCCGGGTCCAGCCCGCTCAGCGCGTAGGTCTCGCGGGCCAGTCCGCACCAGGTGGTCCGGCCGCTCGCGGTGCCGTGGTAGACCCCGGCCGGGGCCTGCCCGGCGAGCGCGGCCCGGCCGAGCTCGACCAGGCGGCCGGCCAGCGCGTACGACCAGGTCGGCTGGCCGTGCTGGTCGTCCACCACGTCCAGGGTGTCGCGCTGGGCGGCGAGCTTGAGCATCGTGGCCACGAAGTTCGGGCCGTGCTCGCCGTACAGCCAGGCGGTGCGCACGACGTAGCCGTGCTCGGGGAGCAGTTCGGCGACCGCCCGCTCCCCCACCAGCTTGCCGCGGCCGTACGCGTTCACCGGCGCGGTCGGGGCGTCCTCCGGGCAGGGCTCGGTGGCGTCGCCCGGCAGGACGTAGTCGGTGGAGACGTGCAGCAGCCGCGCGCCGCTCTTGGCGCAGGCCTCGGCCAGGTGGCGCACACCGGTGCCGTTGACGGCGGTGGCGGCGTCCTCCTCGGCCTCCGCGGCGTCGACGTTCGTCCACGCGGCGCAGTTGACCACGATGTCGTGGCCCTCGACGGCGGCCTGGACGGCCGCCGGGTCGGTGATGTCGAGGTCCGCCCGGCGCAGCGCGGTGATCTCGGCGGTCCCGTCGGCGCCCAGCACCGAGAGCAGGTCCTGCCCGAGCATCCCGGCCGCGCCGGTGACCAGCCAGCGCACGGGCGCGGCGGCGTTCGCGGTCACTTGGCCAGGGCCGCCTTCTGCTTCAGCGGCTCCCACCAGGCGCGGTTCTCGCGGTACCACGCGATGGTCGCGGCGAGGCCGTCCTCGAAGCGGACCTGCGGCTCGTAGCCGAGCTCCTCACGGATCTTGCTGATGTCGATCGAGTAGCGGAGGTCGTGGCCCTTGCGGTCCTCGACGTGCTCGACCATGTCCCAACCCGCGCCGGCGGCCTCCAGCAGCAGGCCGGTCAGCTCCTTGTTGGTGGCCTCGGTGCCGCCGCCGATGTTGTAGACCTCACCCGCGCGGCCGCCGCGCATGACCAGCTCGATGCCCCGGCAGTGGTCGGAGACGTGCAGCCAGTCGCGGACGTTGCCACCGTCGCCGTACAGCGGCACCTTCTTGCCGTCGATCAGGTTGGTGGTGAACAGCGGGATGACCTTCTCCGGGAACTGGTAGTGCCCGTAGTTGTTGGAGCAGCGGGTCACCACGACGTCCATGCCGTGGGTGCGGTGGTACGCCAGCGCCAGCAGGTCGGAGGAGGCCTTGGAGGCCGAGTACGGGGAGTTCGGCTCCAGCGGCCAGGTCTCGGTCCAGGAGCCCTCGCTGATCGAGCCGTACACCTCGTCGGTGGAGATGTGCACGAAGCGGCCGACGGCGTGCTTGCGCGCGGCGTCGAGCAGGACCTGGGTGCCGACGACGTTGGTCAGCACGAACGGGCCCGCACCGGCGATCGAGCGGTCCACGTGGGACTCGGCGGCGAAGTGCACCACCACGTCGTGGCCCGGCATGACCTGGTCGACGGCGTCCGCGTCGCAGATGTCGCCCTGGACGAAGGTGTAGCCCTTGTGGTCGGCCACCGGGGCGAGGTTCTCCAGGACGCCCGAGTAGGTGAGCTTGTCAAAGACCGTGATCCGGGCGTTCTCGTCAGCCCCGAGGAGCTGACGGACGAACTCCGAACCGATGAACCCGGCGCCGCCGGTCACGAGGATGCGCATAATGCGCGTAGTCTACCGCCGCCCGAACGCCCCTCCGACCCGGCCCCTCCCGCGTTCACCGATCTCGAATAGGGTGCTCCCATGCGTGGAATCCTCCTGGCCGGCGGCACCGGCTCGCGGCTGTGGCCCCTGACCCGTGCGGTGTCGAAGCAGCTCCTCCCGGTCTTCGACAAGCCGATGATCTACTACCCCCTCTCGACCCTCGTGATGGCCGGGATAAGCGAAATCCTGATCATCACCACCCCGAACGACCGGGACCAGTTCGAACGGCTGCTGGGCGACGGTTCCCAGTTCGGCCTGAAGCTGCAGTACGCCGTCCAGGAGAAGCCCGAGGGCATCGCCCAGGCCTTCGTGCTCGGCGCGGACTTCATCGGCGACGAGCCGGTGGCCCTGATCCTCGGCGACAACATCTTCCACGGCACCGGCCTGGGCACCTCGCTCACCGAGCACTCCGACATCAAGGGCGGCCGGGTCTTCGCCTACCCCGTGGCCGACCCGACCGCGTACGGCGTGGTCGAGTTCGACGAGAGCGGCCAGGTCATCTCCATCGAGGAGAAGCCGACCGAGCCCAAGTCCCGCTACGCCGTCCCCGGCCTGTACTTCTACGACAACCGGGTCGTCGAGATCGCCCGCACCCTGGAGCCGAGCGCCCGCGGCGAGCTGGAGATCACCGCCGTCAACGACGCCTACCTGCGCACCGGCGACCTGCACGTGACGACCCTCGACCGCGGTACCGCCTGGCTGGACACCGGCACGTTCGTGTCGATGGTCCAGGCCTCGGAGTTCGTCCGGGTCATCGAGGAGCGCCAGGGCTTCAAGATCGGCTGCATCGAGGAGGCCGTCTGGCGGGCCGGGCTGATCGACGACGCCCAGCTGCGCGAGCTCGCCGAGCCGCTGCTGAAGAGCGGCTACGGCCAGTACCTGGTGGACCTGCTCGACGAGGCGGCCGCCAAGTGAAGTTCCGCGAGCTCTCCATCGAGGGCGCCTTCGAGATCACCCCGCAGGTGCACGGCGACGCCCGCGGCCACTTCACCGAGTGGTACCGCTTCGACCTCCTCGCCGAGGTCGTCGGCCACCCGCTGGACCTGGCCCAGGCCAACCTGTCGCTGTCCGCCAAGGACGTCGTCCGCGGCATCCACTTCGCCGACGTCCCGCCCGGCCAGGCCAAGTACGTGGCCTGCACCCGCGGCGCGGTGCTGGACGTCATCGTCGACCTGCGGGTCGGCTCGCCGTCCTTCGGCAAGTGGGAGTTCGTCCGGCTGGACGACACCGAGCGCACGGCCGTCTACATCCCGGAGGGCCTCGGCCACGGCTTCTGCGCCCTGAGCGACGACGCCACGCTGACCTACCTCTGCTCGGCGACGTACAACCCGACCGGCGAGCACGGCGTGCACCCGCTGGACCCGGACCTCGGCATCGAGTGGCCGACCGACGCCCCGCAGCTCTCGGCCCGTGACGCGGTCGCGCCCACCCTCGCGGAGGCGCTCGCCACCGGCCTGCTGCCGGACTACCAGGCCTGCAAGGCCTACACGGACTCGCTGAAGCAGCAGTAACGGCGGGGCCCGACCCACGGAGGGGACGCGTGCAGCGGCACGCGTCCCCTCCGTCGTCGTACCGGCCGCCGGCCGCGCGCCGGGCTCAGCGCCTCCGGAAGACCCACAGCTTGAGCAGCACGAACCGGGCCACCGTGGCGAGGCCGTTGGCCGCCACCAGCCCGGCCACCTCGACCACCCGGGAGGCGTGCGGCAGCGCCGCGTCCAGCAGCGCCAGCGCGCCGCTGCTGAGGCCCAGCCCGATCAGGAACGCGACCGCGCCCTGGAGCTGGTGGCGCACCGCGCCGTCCGAGCCGGTGATGCCGAAGGTGAAGCGGCGGTTGGCCGCGGTGTTGGCCACCGCGCTGACCGCCAGGGCCACCAGGTTGGCCGCCTGCGAGGAGGCGACCAGCCGCAGCAGGACGAACAGGGCCAGGTAGAAGAGGGTGCTCAGCACCCCGATGACCAGGAAGGACGGCAGCTGCCGGCGGACCGGCCGGGCCGCCCCGGCGGGCTCGTCGCGCTCGCCCCGGTCCGCGGAGAGGGTCTCGTTCACGCGCCCGTACCGTACCGGTCCTGCTCCTCGGCGGAGTCGTAGCCGACGAAGTACGCGGGCCGGGCCTGGACCGCCGAGTAGATCCGGCCGACGTACTCGCCGAGCAGGCCGACGCAGACCAGCTGCACGGCGCCGATGAAGAGCATCCCTATGAACAGCGAGGACCAGCCGGGCACGGTGGAGCCGACGGCGTACGCGACCGTGGTGTAGATCGCCAGCAGGAGGCAGACCAGGAAGCTGAACAGCCCCAGCCAGGTGGCCAGCCGCAGCGGGGCGGCGGAGAAGTTGGTGACGCTGTCCAGCGCGAGCCGGAGCATCTTCGAGAGCGGGTAGTGGGTGCTGCCCGCGACCCGCTCCTCGCGCACGTAGACCACCTCGCCGCTGGGGAAGCCCAGCCACGGCACCAGCAGCCGGTAGACCGGCTGGTGCTCGGGCATCGCCTTGAGCGCGTCCACCGCCGCCCGGCTGAGCAGCCGGAAGTCGCCGGCCTGGTTGGGCATCCGCTTGCCGACCAGCTTGCGCATCAGCCAGTAGTAGCCGCCGGCGGTGTGCCGCTTGAAGAAGGTGTCGGTGCCGCGGTCGCCGCGCACGCCGTAGACGATGTCCAGGTGCTGCTCGCGGGCGAGCTCCAGCATCTCGGGGATCTTCTCCGGCGGGTCCTGGAGGTCGGCGTCGATGGAGACCACGTAGTCGCCGTGGGCGCGGTGGATGCCGGCGGTGAGGGCGGCCTGGTGCCCGGAGTTGCGGGCGAAGCGGACGATGCGGAACTCCGGCCAGTCCTGGCGGATCTTCTGCATCAGCACCGGGGTGACGTCGGTGCTGCCGTCGTCCACCCCGACCACCTCGTAGGCCACGTCGAGCCCGTCGAGGATCGGCCGCAGCCGTTCGACGGTCAGCGGGAGCGCCTCCTGCTCGTTGTAGATCGGCATCACGACCGACAACAGCGGTGCCGTTGACATGCGTTGGTCCCACTTTCCGCGACGGCGGGCTGGATGGTGGCCCGACCATAACAGTCTGCGATGAGCGGCCGCTGAAAGGCGGTGCGCTCCGGTGAACTGCCCATGAGACGCCGAAGGGCCCCGCGCACCGTGCGGTGCGCGGGGCCCTTCGGACGAGCCTGTACGAGGCAGGCAGGTCAGATCGTCAATTACTTGATGATCTTGGTGACCTGGCCGGCGCCGACGGTGCGGCCACCCTCACGGATGGCGAACTTCAGGCCCTCCTCCATGGCGATCGGCTGGATCAGCGCGACCGTCATGGCGGTGTTGTCGCCCGGCATGACCATCTCGGTGCCCTCGGGGAGGGTCACGACGCCGGTCACGTCCGTGGTACGGAAGTAGAACTGCGGGCGGTAGTTGTTGAAGAAGGGGGTGTGACGGCCACCCTCGTCCTTCGACAGGATGTACGACTGGGCCTCGAAGTCGGTGTGCGGCGTGACCGAACCCGGCTTGATGATGACCTGGCCGCGCTCGACGTCCTCGCGCTTGATGCCACGGAGCAGCAGACCGACGTTCTCACCGGCCTGGCCCTCGTCGAGCAGCTTGCGGAACATCTCGATGCCGGTGACCGTGGTGGTGGTCTTGGTCTCCTTGATGCCGATGATGTCGACAGTCTCGTTGACCTTGAGGATGCCGCGCTCGATGCGACCGGTGACGACGGTGCCACGACCGGTGATCGTGAAGACGTCCTCGATCGGCATCAGGAACGGCTGGTCCACGGCGCGGGCCGGGGTCGGGATGCTCTCGTCGACAGCCTTCATCAGGCCGAGGAGCTTCTGGCCCCACTCGGCGTCGCCCTCGAGGGCCTTCAGCGCGGAGACGCGGACGACCGGCAGGTCGTCGCCCGGGAACTCGTACTCGGAGAGCAGCTCACGGACCTCGAGCTCGACGAGCTCCAGGATCTCCTCGTCGTCCACCATGTCGGCCTTGTTCAGGGCGACAACGATGTACGGAACGCCGACCTGGCGGGCCAGGAGGACGTGCTCCTTGGTCTGCGGCATCGGGCCGTCGGTGGCGGCGACCACCAGGATGGCGCCGTCCATCTGGGCGGCACCGGTGATCATGTTCTTGATGTAGTCGGCGTGACCCGGGCAGTCGACGTGCGCGTAGTGACGGTCCTCGGTCTGGTACTCGACGTGCGCGATCGAGATGGTGATACCGCGCTGACGCTCCTCCGGGGCCTTGTCGATCTGGTCGAACGGCGTGAAGGGGTTCAGGTCCGGGTACGCGTCGTGCAGCACCTTGGTGATGGCCGCGGTCAGCGTGGTCTTGCCGTGGTCGATGTGACCGATGGTGCCGATGTTGACGTGGGGCTTCGTCCGCTCGAACTTCGCCTTCGCCACTGAGTCCTCCTGAGGACAGTTCCTGTACGCCGTGCTGACGCCAGTTGGTCTTTGATCGGTTTTGGTGCGGGTTGCCCGGAGGACATCCCGTGCCGTCCCGCTGGTGGGGGGGCCGGAGGCTCCCGGGAGGATCCGACCGGATCCTCCCGAGACGCCTCCGAATAGCCTAAGGCTTCGTAATCGTCCCGATTATCGGGACGTCACTCGCCCTTGGCCTTGGCGATGATGTCGTCCGCCACGTTCTTCGGAACCTCGGCGTACGAGTCGAACTGCATCGAGTAGCTCGCGCGACCAGAGGTCTTGCTGCGCAGGTCACCGACGTAGCCGAACATCTCGGAGAGGGGCACCAGCGCCGTGACGACGCGGGCACCGTGACGCTCGTCCATGGACCGGATCTGGCCACGGCGAGAGTTGATGTCGCCGATCACGTCGCCCATGTAGTCCTCGGGCGTGGTGACCTCGACGGCCATCATCGGCTCGAGGAGGACCGGCTTGGCCTTCCTCGCGCCTTCCTTGAAGGCCATCGAACCGGCGATCTTGAACGCGAGCTCGGAGGAGTCGACGTCGTGCGACTGGCCGTCCAGCAGGCTCACGCGGACACCCTGCAGCGGGTAGCCGGCGAGGATGCCGAACTCCATGGCCTCCTGGCAACCGGCGTCGACCGACGGGATGTACTCCCGCGGAACGCGGCCACCGGTGACCTTGTTGACGAACTCGTAGCCCTCGGCCTGCTCGAGCGGCTCGATCGCGATCTGCACCTTGGCGAACTGACCGGAACCACCGGTCTGCTTCTTGTGGGTGTAGTCGATGCGCTCGACCGCCTGGCGGATGGTCTCGCGGTACGCGACCTGCGGCTTGCCGACGTTGGCCTCGACCTTGAACTCACGGCGCATACGGTCGACCAGCACCTCGAGGTGCAGCTCGCCCATACCCGCGATGATGGTCTGGCCGGTCTCCTCGTCCGTGTTGACCTGGAAGGACGGGTCCTCCTCGGCGAGACGCTGGATGGCAACACCCAGCTTCTCCTGGTCACCCTTGGACTTGGGCTCGATCGCGACGCGGATGACCGGGGCCGGGAAGTCCATGGACTCCAGGATGACCGGGTTCTTCTCGTCGGACAGCGTCTCACCGGTGGTGGTCTGCTTCAGGCCCATGACGGCGATGATGTCGCCGGCGCCCACCGAGTCGATCTCCTCACGCTTGTTCGCGTGCATGCGGTAGATCTTGCCGATGCGCTCCTTCTTGCCCTTGACGGCGTTCAGCACCGAGGTGCCGGACTCCAGGCGGCCCGAGTAGACCCGGACGAAGGTGAGCTTGCCGAGGTGCGGGTCCGACATGATCTTGAACGCGAGCGCGGCGAGCGGCTCGTCGTCCGAGGCCTTGCGGGAGATCTTGACGCTGTCGTCGCCCGGCTTGGTGCCCTCGATGGACTCGATGTCCAGCGGGGACGGCAGGTACTTGACGACCGCGTCGAGCAGGGGCTGGACGCCCTTGTTCTTGAAGGCGGTACCGCAGAAGATCGGGGTGAAGTCCGAGTTCAGGGTGCCCTTGCGGATCGCGGCCTGCAGCAGCTCGACCGGGATCTCCTCGCCCTCGAGGGCGAGCTCCATGATCTCGTCGCTGACGTTCGAGACCGTGTCGATGAGCGCCTCGCGGTACTCGTCGGCCTGCTCCTGCAGCTCGGCCGGGATGTCGACGATGTCGTACATCTCGCCCTTGGCGGCCTCGGCGGACCAGACCAGCGCCTTCATGCGGACCAGGTCGACAACGCCCTGGAAGTCCGACTCGGCACCGATCGGGAGCTGCATGACCAGCGGGGTGGCGCCGAGGCGGTCCACGATGGTCTTGACGCAGAAGAAGAAGTTCGCGCCCGTGCGGTCCAGCTTGTTGATGAAGCAGATGCGCGGGACGCCGTAGCGGTCAGCCTGCCGCCACACGGTCTCGGACTGGGGCTCGACACCGGCGACACCGTCGAACACCGTCACGGCACCGTCGAGGACGCGCAGCGAACGCTCCACCTCGACGGTGAAGTCGACGTGACCCGGGGTGTCGATGATGTTGATGGTGTGGTCGGCGTCGTCGACCGTCCAGTGACAGGTCGTCGCGGCCGACGTGATCGTGATGCCGCGCTCCTGCTCCTGCTCCATCCAGTCCATGGTGGCAGCGCCATCGTGGACCTCACCGATCTTGTACGACACACCGGTGTAGAACAGGATCCGCTCGGTGGTGGTGGTCTTGCCCGCGTCGATGTGCGCCATGATCCCGATGTTGCGGACCTTGGCGAGGTCAAGGGAGGTTGCAGCCATTGTGGCTCGTTCTCTCTCTGTCTAGTGACGGGGTACGGACTACCAGCGGTAGTGCGCGAAGGCCTTGTTGGACTCGGCCATCTTGTGGGTGTCCTCGCGACGCTTCACGGAAGCGCCCAGACCGTTGCTGGCGTCGAGGATCTCGTTCATCAGGCGCTCGGTCATGGTCTTCTCGCGACGGGCGCGGGAGTACCCGACCATCCAGCGCAGCGCCAGGGTGCTGGCGCGGCCCGGACGGACCTCGACCGGAACCTGGTAGGTCGCGCCACCGACACGGCGGGACTTGACCTCGAGGGCCGGCTTGACGTTCTCCAGCGCGCGCTTCAGCGTCACGACGGGGTCCGAGCCGGTCTTCTCACGGACGCCCTCGAGGGCGCCGTAGACGATCCGCTCAGCGGTGGAACGCTTGCCGTGCAGCAGGATCTTGTTGACCAGCTGGGTGACGACCGGGGAGCCGTAAACCGGGTCGATGATGACCGGGCGCTTCGGGGCGGGGCCCTTACGAGGCATTCTTACTTCTCCTTCTTGGCGCCGTAGCGGCTGCGAGCCTGCTTGCGGTTCTTGACACCCTGGGTGTCAAGCGAACCGCGGATGATCTTGTAGCGGACACCAGGAAGGTCCTTCACACGACCACCGCGCACCAGCACGATGGAGTGCTCCTGCAGGTTGTGGCCCTCGCCCGGGATGTAAGCGGTGACCTCGATCCCGCTGGTGAGGCGCACACGGGCGACCTTGCGGAGAGCCGAGTTCGGCTTCTTCGGGGTGGTCGTGTACACACGCGTGCAGACCCCACGGCGCTGCGGGGAACCCTTCAGCGCGGGAGTCTTGTTCTTCTCGACCTTGTCCTGCCGGCCCTTTCGGACCAGCTGCTGGATCGTAGGCACCGTTTCTCCGTTTTCTGTGTGCCAAGGCTTGGTGGAACTAACCTGCGGTGTCTCCCCTCACACACGGCCCCGTGGTCGACCCACGCGGTCGGGTGTGTTGGGCTTGTTACGACACGGAATCCCATGGCTGCTGTACAGCGACGGCGCTCTACGCGCGGGACGCTGGGAAGCGCTCCGGCTCGGCGCGGCGACCGGTGTGCATGCACGCACAAGGACCCGGGGACACCCCAGGCACAAGGTCAGAGCGTACCTAGCGCATCGGGCTCGGTCAAAACAAATGCAACGCCGCAGGTCGCGGGGCCGGCACCGGAAGCGGCCCGGGAACCGGGCCGGGGCGGGGCTCCCTACCACAACCGGGCAGCCCCCGCACCGCGACCCTACGCCTCCGCGTGGGCCCCGGCGAGCCGGGGCGGATCCTGCGCGGCACCGCCGTCGGCCGCCCCGGCCGACTGCGGCAGCGGACGGTCCCGGTTGTCCGACACCGCCGCGAACAGCCCCAGCGCGAGCGCGGCCAGGGTGTACACGGCCAGCCACAGCATCCAGGTGCCGGGCGGGGACCAGTGCGCCGGGTTGATCAGCAGCGGGCCGGTGCTGCCGACCGTGTTGCGGCGCAGCGCCCAGAGGAAGGCCGCGGCGTTGACCAGGGACAGCGAGAAGCCGGAGATCACCAGCAGCCGGCGCCAGGCGAAGCCGCCCCAGGGCAGCCGCTCGTGGCAGATCGCGGCGCACAGGATCGGCAGCCCGACGGCGAACGGCAGCAGGTAGCGGCCCTGCCAGATCATGCCCAGCTGGCGCGCCTGCATGGCCTGAGCCGCTATCGGTATCACCACGATGCCGACCATCACCCCGACGATCGCCAGGGCGTCCCGGAACCGGGCGTAGCACAGCGCGAACATCGCCAGGGCGAGCACCACCCCGCACCAGACCAGCAGCGTCGCGGCCGGCGCCTCGGCGTCCAGCCAGCCGAAGTAGCCGATCATCTGCTTCATGTACAGCAGGCCGAAGTCGAAGGTCTTCCGGGCCGCGGCCAGCGGGGTGAGGTCGCTCGGGGTGTTGATGATCGAGTTGTCCGGGTGGCTCGACGACCAGGCCAGGGCCGCGACGGCGGACGCGGCGCCCAGGCCGCCCCAGAGCCAGGTCACCTTGCGGCGGACCACTTCCCGCACCGCGCCCTTCTGGCTCAGCAGCAGCGCGAAGAACAGGGCCCCGGCGAACCAGATCATGCCCAGCGGGCGGATGCTGATCAGCACCAGCGCGCCGATGCCCAGCCGGGCCAGCCGGCGGTTCAGCAGGTGCGGGTCCGGGTTCATCAGCATCGGCAGCCCGGCGCTCCAGACCAGGATGCCCGCCGCGATCTCCGGACCGCTCGGGTTCACCATGCCGAACAGGAACAGCGCCATCGGCGTGGCCGCGGTGACCGTGCCCAGCAGGGTGAAGGACCGCCGCCGCCACTCGGCCGCCGAGACCACCGCGCTCGCCACCAGGGCGGAGCAGATCAGCGCCGACATCAGGCGCATCAGGTAGAAGCCCTTCGCCCCCGGGACCAGGAGGCTGGGCCAGCCCACCGCGAAGTAGTACGCCGGGTGGTAGCGGCCGGCCGCGGTGGTCACCAGGGCCTCGCCCGGCCGGTCGATGAGCCGCGGCGCGCAGGACGCCGGGGTCTCGGGCTTGAAGACGTAGCAGGAGTTGACGTCCTTGAGCTCCTGGTAGATCCGCGGGAGCTCGACCCCGGTCTCGGCGAACTGGCCCTCGATGCCGCCCACCAGGTGCGGGACCATGACCTCGCGGCCCTCGACCTGCCCCCGGGCGACGGCCGCGGCCCGGATGAGGTGGGCGTGCTCGTCCGGCGAGGCGCCGATCGGGGTGGCGATCGACCAGGACGCACTCAGGGCGAACAGGATCGCGAAAGCCACTGCCCACAGACGCCTCGGCGAGGAGACGAGCCGGTCGGCGAGGCTCTTGACGGCGGTGATCATCATCAGGATTGGGCCTTCGGGGTCAGTTCGGGCTCATGGGCGGGAACTGGTTACTTGATCATGCTGAGCCATGACTGGTCACCGGTCTTGGAGCAGTGCCCACCCGGCGCGAACTTCGGGCAGGTGCCGTCGAGGTTCTGCACGGTGTGCGACACCCACGGCAGGATGCGGTAGGTGTTCTCCTTGGCCGGCAGGTAGCGGTCCGACATCGACGACGAGACCGTACCGAACAGGAAGAGGAGAGCGAACAGCGTACCGACGACGGCCGCCTGCGGGCCCGGCAGGGGCGTTCCGGCGAGTCCCCCGGTCCCGGCGGCCTCCCCGGTCCCGTCGGCCCCCGCGACCCGGCGGTGCTCGGCCAGCCGGAGCGACACCAGGTGGACCAGCAGGGCGCACAGCAGCAGGCCGCAGTACAGCAGCTGGTTGTTGGTCCGGGTGTAGAGCTGGACCGTCTGCGTCTCGTACATGTGCGAGGCGATGTACATCCGCATCACCCAGGCGCTCGCGAACATGCAGCTGATGGTGACGACCACCGGCTTGCGGATGCCCAGCCAGAGGGCGGCGCCCAGTGCGACGAACATCACCACGGCGAACAGGTCCATGCCGCCGAACTCGCCGGGGATCGGCCAGTCCCCCACCTTGCCCGGCATGTCCGTGCGCCACATCAGGAAGTACGCCGGGTCGGTGAAGTTGTCGAAGCGGAAGTTGGGGTCCTTGGTGTCCTGGCCGTCGGTCAGCATGGTCACCAGGTAGCTGCCGCAGACCAGCAGGAACGCGCCCACGGTGGCGGCCAGGTAGACCAGGCCCTTGAGCCGGCTGTCACGCCAGGGGAAGTACGCCAGCGCCGCGACCACCACGCCGATGGCGCTCCACAGGAACCACCCGGAGTAGGTGAGGAACAGCAGGCCCAGCAGCGCGCCGAAGCCGGCCGCCTTCAGCAGCAGCAGCCGCCAGCCGTCCGTCCCGCTCCGGCGCAGGTGCACCACCACGGCGACCAGAACGGGCACCAGGACGACCAGCACGGTCTGGCTGTACGGCTTGTAGGCGTCGATCAGGGCGAAGGCCGGCAGCACGCCGAAGGCGAGCGCCCGGACCGGGCTGAGCAGCATCCGCCACGACAGGTAGACCAGCGGGCCGAACGCGGCGGCGCCGAGGATCTGGAGGTCCTTGAAGGCGTACGCGGTGTTGCCGCCGCGGAACCACTCGGCGTAGTAGCCCAGGGTGTAGAGCGGCGCCGGCGGGTAGACCGCCGAGCCCGAGGGCTGGCCGTTCGCCAGGGCGTGGGCCCACTCGACGATGCGCCCGCTGTCGCCGTTCAGGCCGAACATCGGCCAGGGCGTGCCGAGCAGCGCCATCACCGCGCCGGCCGCCACGAAGCCGCTGGCGAGGCCCGCGATGGCGGCCGCGGAGAACCGGGCCACCAGGCCGAAGTGCCGGCCCGAGCGGAAGCGCATCGCGAGCACGACCGCGCCGAGCAGGAGGAAGCCGATGACCGCGAACCGCAGCTGCAGCGCGGCGAGACCGCTCACCTGGGCGATCCGGTCCAGCGGGTCCATGTGGAACTTGCTCGCCATCACGGGGAGCACCAGGGCGGCCAGGAAGGCGATCAGGGCCTCACCCGCGAGCAGTGCCGGGGCCGACGTCCAGAGCCGAGCCGCGGAGCGGCGCGCGGATCCCGGGATCAGCGGACGCCCTCCGATCGGCGGGATCCTGGAGGCCTCTTGGGCACTGACTGTCACTGGTAACGGTCCTCAGCTCGTGGTCGCTCGCTCGGCCCGCCCCACCCTTCGGCGTCGGCCGGTGACGGAGACCGTACTGCTTCCGGGCGCACGGCGGCAGCCCCGGGCATCATAGGTCCTACGCCTGAGGAAGACCCCATCGGGAAGATGGACGAACCGCCCCCGGGCCGCCCGGGCGGGCCCGCCTCAGGCGATGCCGATCAGGATCATCAGGGTCCAGAACGCGCAGCCCAGGTAGCCGATGACCAGGCCGAGGACGGCCGCCCAGTCGCCGTCCATGTTGCGGCGGCGGATCTCCGCGCGGGCGATGTGGCCGGTGACCACGGCGGGGGCGGAGAGGCCGACCAGGCCGGCCACCAGGGAGACCACGGCGAGCACGTTGGTCTGGCGGGCCTGGGGCGGCGGCGGGACCGGCATGAAGGTGGCCGGAACGGGCGTGGCCGCGGTGGGCGGCGGCGCCGTCATCGGCCCCGAGGGCAGGTCGGCCACCAGCACGGCCAGCTGGCCGTAGGTCTGCGCGGCGGCCACCGCCTCGTGGCGCTGCTCGTACTCCTGGACGGTGAGCCGCCCCTCGGCGAACGCGGCCTTGAGCACGTCCAGCGTGCGGTCCCGGTCCGCGTGGCCCGCCCGCATCGCGGCCTGCGACGCCACCGCGGGCGCGGGCGCCGGCTGCCAGCCACCCGCCGGCCTGCCGGGCGGATAGCCGGAACCAGGCTCGCCCCATGGTTGTACGGACATCCGCCACCTCCCGGTAGCGCGGCACCCCCGCGCACGTCACTGCTCCCTCATAGTGCAGGACGAACAGCCGAACTGAGTAGTTGCCAAATCGGCCCAGTAGTCGCCCGGACGAGGAAAACGGGCGGCGTGCCTCACCCGTTCGGCGGACACTCTCAGGGGATGCTCAACTCGGGCGACAGCCGGTCCGCACGGTGACAGGCTGAGCCCGGAGAGACCCGCACCACGACGACGTCCACCACCACGAGCAGAGAAGGCCGCCATGCAGGCGTCAGCGCCGCCGTCCCCCGACCTCTCCGGGCCGGGAACCCCGTCCGCCGTCAGCATCCAGGGGCTCTGGAAGCACTTCGGCCCCCAGGCCGCGGTGGCCGGGCTGAGCCTGGAGCTGCCGGCCGGGGCGTTCATCGGCCTGGTCGGGCCGAACGGTGCCGGCAAGACCACCACGCTGTCGATGGTCACCGGGCTGCTCCGGCCCGACCAGGGCACCGTCCTGGTGCACGGCGCCGACGTGTGGGCGGACCCGGTCACGGTCAAGGCCCGGATCGGCATCCTGCCCGAGGGCCTGCGGATGTTCGAGCGGCTCAGCGGGCGCGAGCTGCTCCAGTACACCGGGCGGCTGCGCGGCCTGCCCGGCGCCGAGGTGGACCGGCGGGCCGAGGAGCTGCTGGCCGTCCTGGACCTCGGCCGGGACGCCGACAAGCTGGTCGCCGACTACTCCACCGGCATGCGCAAGAAGGTCGGCCTGGCCGCCGCGCTGCTGCACAACCCGGACGTGCTGTTCCTGGACGAGCCCTTCGAGGGCGTCGACCCGGTCTCCGCCCAGACCATCCGCGGCGTGCTCAAGCGGTACGCCGCGGCCGGCTCCACGGTGATCTTCTCCAGCCACGTGATGGAACTGGTCGAGCAGCTCTGCGACTGGGTCGCGGTGGTCAACGCCGGCCAGGTGATAGCCCAGGGGCCGCTGGACTCCGTCCGGGGCGGGCGCAGCCTGCACGAGGCCTTCCTGGAGCTGATCGGCGTCCGCGAGGACGACGGGCAGGCGCTCGGCTGGCTCGGCGGCGGGCAGGCCGGGGGCACCCTGTGAACAATGCCCCGGTGCCCGACGGGCGGACGGTGGTCCGTGCCCTGGTGGCACTCAAGCTGCGGCTGCTGCGCAACGGGCTGCGGCGCAGCCCCGGCCGGACCACCGTCTACGTGATCGGCGGCGTCGCGGGCCTGGCCCTCGCGGCCGGCGTCGCCGTCGCCATGACCGCGCTGAACGGGCGCTACGCGGGCTCCGGGGACGCCGGGGTGATGCTGCTCGGCGTGCTGACCCTGAGCTGGGCCGCGCTGCCGCTGTTCCTCTTCTCCAGCGACGAGAGCGCCGACCCGACCCGGCTGACCATGCTGCCGCTGCGCCCCGGCCCGCTGCTGCGCGGCACCCTGCTGGCCGCGCTGATCGGACCGGGGCCGCTGGTCAGCCTGGTGCTGGTGACCGCCGCGGTGCTGGCCGGCGCGACCGGCGGCGCCTCGGCCGCGGTCGCGGTGCTCGGCGTGCCGCTCGCGCTGCTCTGCCTGGTCACGCTCTCCCGGGCGGTCGCGGCGGGCAACGCCCGGATGCTCTCCAGCCGGCGCGGCAAGGACTTCGCGATCTTCGGCGGCCTGGCCTTCGCCCTCCTGGTGCAGGTCGCCAACGTCGGCTCGCAGAGCATCCTCGGCCGCCGGGGCGGGCCGATCGACCTCAGCCCGCTCAAGCCGATCGCCTCCGTGCTGCGCTGGATCCCGCCGATCAGCGCGGCGGACGCGCCGCGCACCGCCGGCGAGGGCCGGTACGGGCTGGCGCTGCTCCAGCTCGCCGCGGCCGCCGCGCTGCTGGCGCTGCTGCTGCGCTGGTGGCGGCGGAGCCTGCAGGAGCTGATGGTGACCGCCGACTCCTCCACCCTGGAGGTCGCCCGCGGGGTGCAGGACTCGCGCGGCTGGCGGTTCCTGCCGCAGGGCCGGACCGGCGCGGTGATGCAGCGGCACCTGCGGTACGCCTGGCGCGAGCCGCGGGCCAAGGCGGCGCTGTTCACCAGCATCGGGATGACGCTGGTGATCTGCGTGCTGTCGATGGTCCAGGGCTGGGCGAGCGTCTACCTGCTGGCGATGACCGGGGTGTTCCTCGGGCTGCAGATGCTCAACCTGTTCGGCATGGACGGCTCGGCGTTCTGGATGGTCGCCGCCACCCTGCGCACCCCGGCCGACGCCCGCTCCGAGCTGCGCGGCCGGGCGTACGCGGTGCTGTCGTACGCCGTCCCCGTGACGCTGCTGCTCGGGGTGGTCCTGGCGGCCGTCACCGGCCGGTGGAGCGAGCTGCCGTCCGCGCTCGGCCTGGCGCTGACGCTGCTCGGCTGCGGGATCGCGCTGGGCGCGATGTTCAGCGTCCTGGCGCCGTACACCATGCCGGCCGACAGCAACCCGATGCGCAACGCCGCCCCGGGCCAGGGCGGGCTGATCCTGCTCAACCAGTTCGGCTCGATGCTCGGCGTCGCCCTGCTGGCGCTGCCGGTCGGCGGCTACCTCGCCTGGGCCCTGGTCTCCGACGGCCCGAGCTGGCCGGTGCTGCTGGTCGGCCCGCTGTACGGCGCGCTGGTCGCGGCCCTCGGCGTCCGCCTCGCGGCGGCCCGCCTGCTGGACCGCACCCCGGAGATCCTCGCCAAGGCCGTCGAGCGCTGAACCGCTCTCCCGTCGGTCCCCGCCGCCGCTCCGGCATCATGGGCAGGAGGAGCCGGGCCGTCGTGGCACCGTCGAGGAGAGCAGGGACACACCGTGGGCGAGCGCGCGCAGCAGGCCGGGACCGCCGGACCGCTGCTGGAGCAGGCGGTGCGGTCGGTGGTGACGGCGCCGGAGGAGGCGCTGGACCTCGCCCTGGACACCGGGGCCTCGCTGCTGGCCGCCTCGGCCGGGCAGTGGCCGGAGGTCGGCCGGGCGCTGCTCGGGTACGCGGACACGGCCGTCGGCCGCTGCTGGTCCGCCGGGTGGCGGCCGGCCGACCTGGCCCGGGTGGTGCGGCGCGAGCTGAAGCCCGTCCACCTGGCCCTCGCGGTGGACCTGATCGCCGCCGAGGGCCGCCGCCACCCCGCGGCCGCCCTGGACCGGCGCTGGCTGGAGCAGCTGCGCGAGCTGGAGGCCGAGGTGTGGTGGTCAGGCGACGACGAGTACCTCGGCGCCTTCGCCGACCGGCACCGGCTGGACCGCTTCGCGCTCGCCACCGCCGCCCTGGAGCTGCTGCGCACCTGGGGCCGGCTGCCGCCGATCGCCCCGGTGGGGCCCGCCCCCGGGCAGGCGGTGCGGCCGCAGCACGCGGGGCCGGTGAGCGGCGAGCCGCGGATGCTGGCGCGGATCCGGGCGCTGCTGGCCAAGGCCGAGTCCACCGAGTACCCGGAGGAGGCCGAGGCGCTGACCGCCAAGGCCCAGCAGCTGATGGCCCAGCACAGCATCGACGACGCGCTGCTGGCCGCGTCCGGTGCCGACCGCGACACCCCGGCGGCGCTGCGGATCGGGGTGGACAACCCGTACGAGGGCCCCAAGACGATGCTGCTGGACGCGGTCGCGGCGGCCAACCGGTGCCGGGTGGTGTGGGCGAAGGAGTTCGGCTTCTGCACCGTGGTCGGCTTCGACGGCGACCTGGACGGCGTCGAGCTGCTCTACACCTCGCTGCTGGTGCAGGCCACCCACGCGCTCAACAAGGCGGGCTCCCGCAAGGACTCGCGCAGCAAGGCGTTCCGGCAGTCCTTCCTGGTCGCGTACGCGGCGCGGATCCGCGAGCGGCTGACCGCCGCGACCGAGCGCGCCACCAGCGCCGCCGCGGCCGGACGGCACCTGCGCGAGGACGGCACCGAGGAGCAGCTGCTGCCCGACGCGCGGCTGCTGCCCGCGCTCGCCGCCCGCTCCGAGGCGGTGGACCAGGAGATCGGCCGGCTGTTCCCGAAGCTGGTCTCGCAGCGGGTGCGGGTCAGCGACGGCGTGGGCTGGGCG
>NZ_LFVW01000097.1:0-15219 GCF_001182915.1 Kitasatospora sp. MY 5-36 | reverse complement strand
GGGTGAGGGTGCCGGCGGTGAGGTGGGTGTGGACGGCGTGGGTGGGGAGGAGGGCGATGCCGAGGCCCTGTTCGGCGCAGGCGCGGGTGGTGGGGACGGTGCCGGTGTGGAGGCGTCGGACGTGGTGGCCGAGGAGGCGTTCGCCGGCGAGGTGGTAGGAGCAGGCGGGGGTGTCGACGAGGAGGTGGTGGCCGCGGAGGAGTTCGGGGGTGAGGGCGGTGGCGCGGGCGAGCGGGTGGGTGGGGGCGGCGACCAGGGTGAGGGGGACGGCCTGGAGGTCGAGGTGGTCGAGCGGGGCGGGCGGCAGGGGGAAGCCGAGGGCGCCGAGCGGGCCGGGGGCGTCGAGGACGAGGGCCGCTTCCAGGGCTCCGGCGGCGACGCCGTCGAGCAGGACGTCCCGGGTGGCGTCGGTGTGGACGGCTATGTCCAGGTCGGGGCGGTGGTCGGTGAGGCGGGCCAGGACGGCCGGGAGGTGGGTGGCGGAGACGGCGGCCAGCACGCCGAGGCGCAGGCGGGTCCGGGTGACGGCGACTTCGCGGCGAGCCTGGTCGGCCTGGTCGAGGAGTCGGCGGGACCAGGGCAGGAGGCGTTCCCCGGCCGGGGTGAGGGTCAGGTCGTGCCCGGCCCGGTCGAACAGGTCGGTGCCGAGGCTGTGTTCGAGGGTGCGGACCTGTTCGGAGACGGAGGCCGGGGCGAGTCCGAGGGCCATGGCCGCGCCGGTGACGGTGCGGTGGGCGACGAGGGCCTCGAAGACGCGCAACTGACGTAGTTCCACTGGTATCCCCGGTTCCCCCGAAGGTCCGTACGGTGCCCGTGCGAGTGCTGCGGGACAGGGTACGGGGGTGGACGGGGTGGATGGGGTGCCGGAGGTCAGCGCCGGCCCGGGGCCTCCGGCCGGACGGCGAGGGTGTGGGCCTCGTGGAGGGTGGCGGTCGCTTCGGCGTGGGCGCCGTGGACGAGTTGGGCCATGGCGAGGTCGGTGAGTGCCCGGACGAGGCGGCGGGTGTCGTCGGTGGGGCCGGTCGCGTGGAGGCGGCGTTCGATCCGGACGCTCCGCCGTAGCCGGGGGAGCGTGAGGTGGGCGTAGTAGGTGGGGTGGTCTCCGCGGACCGCCCGGCGCAGGTCGAGCCGCCGGGTGAGGGTGCCGAGGGTGGCGAGCAGGGCGCGGTCCTCCGGCAGGGGGAGGGGGCTGTCGGGGTGCTCGGACGGGTCGTCCTCGTCGGGCAGGTGGTCGGTGGGCTCGGGCCTGCCGGTGATGGCTTCGACGGCCCGCGCGAGGGTGGCCAGGCCGTCCTCGAAGGACTCGCGCAGGCTGAAGGACCAGTGGTGGAGGCTCAGGCCCAGCACCGGTTGGAGGGGCCGGCCCGGGTCGACGCCGAGCGCGAGCGGGTCCGGGGCGTCGGCCGCGGCCTGTTCGTCCCGTACGCCGGAGCGGGCGAACAGGGCGCTCCGCAGGCCCTCGTTGAAGCCGAAGTTGCCGGCGTCGCCGCGGGCGGGCAGGAGTTCGCAGGAGCGGGCGGCGTCCGCGAGCAGCCGGTGGGACTGTTCGGCGCGGCCCAGATCGGCGAACCACAGGGCGGCGCCGGCCGTCCGCAGGGCCGGTACGGGGCTGCGGGCCGGATCCGTGCGGCCCTCGCGCAGCCGGGCGAGGGCCTCGTGTTCGACGGCCACGGCCTCCTCGGTGCGGTCCGCGAGGCGGAGCAGCACGGTGAGGTCGAGCAGCCGCCACGCCAGGTCGCTCCCGCCGGGCTCGGTCACCGCCCGGGAGCGGTCGGCCACCGTGCGGGCGGCGTCCACGGCCTCGTCGAACCGTCCTGCCTCGGCGAGGCCGTGGGCGAGGTCGGCGTGCAGGACGGCGGCCTGGCCGAGGCCTTCCACCGGCTGGTCCGCTTCGGCGCGCCGGGCCAGGTCGGCCGCCTCCCGCCGGGCGGCGAGGGCGGGGCCGTCGGCGTGCGCCAGGGAGAGTTGCAGGGCGAGGGAGGACAGCGCGCGGGCGGCGTCGGCCAGGTGCTCGGTGCAGCCGTCGGCGACCAGGGCGCGGTAGATGCCGGCGGACTCCTCCAGGAGCGGGACGGCGTCCTCGGGCCGGGGCTCGGGCCGGCCGTAGGCCCGGCCCCGCAGTGCCTCGGCCAGCGCGGGCAGGCCCGAGGCGGGGTCGGTGCGGGCCTGGATCCGGAGCCGGGCGACCGTCTCGTCGGTGACGGGTTCCCGCCCCGACCGGCGTGCTCGCGGTGCGGGGTGGTCGGACGGGGCTCCGTGCGCGGGTGTCACGCGTTTCCTTCCGGGGCGGGGGAGGGGGGTCTCCCGTCCGAACGTCCTTCCGGCGGGGAGGAGTTCCGGAGACCGCGTGCCCCTACTCGGCGAGCGCGCCGTCGAGGTACTCCCGCACCGGCGGGAACAGCGGGAACGGCACGTACTCGGCCAGCTCGGCGCGGGTCGCCCACACCACCCGGTCCAACTCGTCGGAGTCCACCACGGTGGCGGTGCCGCCGACCACCTCGCAGGCCGTGTACGCCATCCGCCGGCCGTTCTGCGGATGCTCCCGCTCGCCGAGCAGCCGGGCGGCGGCGACGCGCAGGCCGGTCTCCTCGGCGGTCTCGCGCACGGCCGCCGCCCCGGCGGACTCGCCCGGCTCGACCTCCCCGGCCGTTGTCGGCTGTGCGCAGTGTCGGCTACCGGTGCGCCGGCCCGTAGAGCGCCGACGGCGCGCCGGTGGCCAGTGCCCAGTAGCGGTCCCCGTACGACCAGTGCCACCACTCGGTGGGGTAGTTGACGAGCCCGGCGCCGGTCAGGACGCTGCCGAGCAGTCGCCGGTTGGCGCGGGCCTGGGCACCGATGTTGTCGGCGTGGGTGTAGCAGGCCCCGGCGCTCTCCTCCGGGTTGGCGTTGACCCTGGTGCCGAGGTCGAGCTCCCGGCCGTCGGCGTCGACGAGGGTGAGGTCGACGGCGGCCCCGGCACTGTGCGGTGCGATCTCCGGCGGGGAGACGTAGCGGCTGGCCGACGACCTGACCCGGTCGTCCGGCCAGTCGGGGTTCGCGGCCCGCAACTCGGCGGCGTACTCGTCGAAGTAGCGGCTCTGGAGGGCCGGCGGCCGGTAGCCCTCGACGAACAGCAGCCGCAGGCCGTCCGGCAGGGCCGCCTGCGCGTCGAGCAGCCGGTCGAGCACGCCCGCCCGCAGCTGCGCGAAGGCCCCGGTGCCGTCCTGCTTGCGTCCGTCGACAGGCAGCCCGCCGCCGCTCCGTACGTCCGACAGCCGTACGTCCGACAGCCGCTCGCCGCAGTCTTGGACGGGGACCGCGGCGACCTTCGGGTCGGACATGAGGATGATCTCGCTCAACACGCCTCCTGGGTAAGGGGGGGCAACGCTACGGGGCCGGGCAGGACGACTTCGCGGGCAGCGGGGTCAGCTCTTCTGGTCGTCGGCCCAGGTGATGTCCATCTCGTCGATGAAGTAGCGGCCGTCGAAGCAGAGGAAGACCTTGGACGTGGTGTCGTTGTCCGCGATCCAGGTCTTGTTCCACTGGATGACGGTGCCGGCGCCGTCGCGCTTGGGGAAGTAGAGGCCCTCGCGCCGTTCGGGCTGGTTGTAGAAGCCGTGTCCGTTGGGCAGCCGGTACGGCGTCCGGAAGATGGCGTCGTGGCCGCCGATGCGGTCGAACAGCGCGGCGGGGAAGTTGGTGCGGGCGACGAGCTTCGGCGGGACGTAGTGGACGTCGACCTCGCCGGAGTCCACGTAGCGGGCGGGTTCCCCCGGCAGCCGGTGGAAGGCCCTGCGCACGGCGCCCGCCGTGTCGTAGCTGTCGGTGAAGGTCACGAGACTTCCCTCCCGCCCCTCCTGGTACCAGTCGCCCTGGGAGTACTGGTCGAAGTCGAAGGCCCCGATGCGGGTGCCCGGGGTGAGGAGCTCGCCGGGGACCTCCCGGAAGCTGGTCTCGTCGTAGATCTGCTCGATGGTCCGCACGCGCTTCTCGAAGCGGCGGGCCGGCACCCGGACCCGTCCCGTCCCCACCGGCAGGTCGGTGGCCTTCGGCGCCGGGGCGGGTGCGGGCTCCGGTGCCGGGAGGGGCGCGGGCGCCCAGGCGGTGCAGTTCAGGTCCTGGGCCCCGGCGCCCTTCTCCAGGATCAGGGGCCCGCCCGGCCGTTCGGCCGCCGGTTCGGCCAGGCCGAGGAGGCAGTTGGAGGAGTCGTGGAGGGCCATCAGCCGGCCGGTGTCGCGCTGGACGAAGGCCCGCCAGGCCTGCCGCCAGTACGAGGAGTCGCTGCCGGTGTCGGAGAACTTGGGCCGCAGGGTGACCTTGGCGCCCCGGCTCGATTCCTCGGCGGTCAGGTAGAGGCCGGTGGCCACGTGGCGGATCCGGTGGTTGAGCACCCGGAACCGCTCGGCCACCCACTGCTCGCCGTCGCCACCGGTCTCGGGCCCGAGTACCACGGGGGTGCCCTCGGGGCTTCCCGGCGCGGCTCCGGCCACCAGGCCGGGAATGCGGTGGAGGCGTAGGGCGAACGTTTCGGTGGGCCAGTCGACCAGCATCGTGGACACCTTCTCAGCATGGGGATATGACAGAACGTCAAGACCATGATCGCTTGATCGGGCGGGTCGGCGCCAGGGCGTGCGGGGACGAAGGAACGGGCCGGTGGTCAGCAGGCCCGCAGGCGCTCCAGGAACTCCGGGACGCCGTCGACCCGGCGGTACGGCTCGAAGGCCGGTGCGAGCTCGCGGACCAGGGCGACGCAGCGGGGCGCGCCGATCCGGGTGGCCAGGTCGAGCGACTCGCCGGTGACGGACACGGCCTGCTCGACCTCCTTGGCCTCCAGGTAGCCCCGGGCCTGGTACGTCAGGAAGACGCCGCGCGTCTTGTCCCTGGCGCGGGGCAGCAGCGCCATCCCCTCCGCGATCCGGGCCCGGGCCTCGTCCGTCCGGCCGAGGTCCAGGAGGCACTGGCCGGAGTCCACGGCCAGGTCGGCGGGGCTCATCCACGCGCACCACCCGGGTGCGGGGTCGGCGGCGTCGACGGCGAGGGCGGACTCGGCGTCGGACAGGTCCCGGTAGCAGGCGGCGCGGTCGCCGAGCGCCGCGTGGGCCCTGGCGCGGCGGAGGAGGAGCAGGGAGCGGGCGGTGGGGTGCGAGACGCCGGACAGGGCGTGCCCGAGCTGGCCGACGGAGACCCCCGCCTCGCCGAGCCAGGTGGCCTGGTAGGCGAAGTCGGACAGCACCCCGGCGCCGTGGTCGCGGTCGCCGGCGGCGTTCGCGGACTGCAGGGCGGCCTCCCACAGCTTTCCGGCCGCCCAGTGCCGGCCCTGGTCGAAGCGGTACCAGCCGCAGGTGGTGGCGAGCGAGGCGGCCAGCCGGTGGAGGCGTCGACCGGTCGCCTCGCCGTAGCGGCCCTCCTCGATCAGCTCCGTGACGGTGGCCAGGTGGGCGTCCATCAGGCGGACGGTGTGCTGGCGCTGCTCGGTGGGCAGGGCCGTCAGCTTCCGGCTGGTCTCCTCCAGCCAGTCCACGAGTTCGCCGTCCACATGCTTGCCGTCCAGGGCCGAGGCGAGGCGCCCGGGCTCGGTCGTGGCCCACTGGGCGGCCAGGCCGCCCAGCGAGATCGCGCTGAAGGTCATGAAGCTGCGGCGGTCCATGGCGGCTCTCTGGGCGTCGTGGAGTGCTCGGACGGTGTGGGCGGCGCCCAGGGGCAGCGGCTCGTCCCGCCCGGGCAGCCAGTACGGCCAGCCATACGCCTCCAACTCCGACAGCGGGACGTCGAAGGCCTCGGCGATGAGGAGCTGGGAGTCGGTGTTCGGCGTCTTGCGCCAGTGCTCCCACCGGCTGACGGCCGCCTTGTCGGCGCCGGAACGGAGCCCGTGACGCCGGGCGGCCTTGTTCAGCTCCGCGACGAGGTCGCCCTGCGACCAGTGACGCAGTTCGCGCGCGTAGGCGAGGGGATGCCGGATCGGGTCGTCCACGGGGTCAATCCCATCATCGACAGTGACCGCGAGCCTACCGCCGGTGCGGGCGGGACAACCCCGGGACCACGGGCAATGGCTTTCCGGTGAGGGCGAGTTGGGCTGTACTCGACTCGCACCGACCGAGTTCCGTTGCGAAGGGGATGGCCGCGTGAAGTGGAACGCGCTCACCGACGCGCTCCGGGAGTCCGGAGTGCTGTCGGTCGACTGGGAGCCGGTGTTCAGGGCGGTGCCCCGACGTCTGTTCGTTCCGGACCGGGTCCACCACGGGGGTGAGTGGCTCGACCGGGCGGAACGGCCGGGCGAGTGGGGCGAGTTGGTCGCCTCGGACGTCCCGCTCGTGACCCGGCTGGACGAGGACGGCCGCACGCCGGCCTCGTCCAGTTCGATGCCCACCGTCGTGGCCCGGATGCTCTGGCACCTCCGGGTCACCGACGGCATGCGGGTGCTGGACATCGGCACCGGTGCGGGGTGGACGGCCGCGTTGCTGGCGCGCCGGCTCGGGGTGGAGAACGTGACCACCGTGGAGCTGGATCCCGAACTGTCCGGTGCGGCGCGGCGGCGCCTGGCGGCGAACGGCCTGCCGGTCACGGCCGTTGTCGGCGACGGCATGCTCGGCCATCCGGCGGGCGCGCCGTACGACCGGATCCATGTCACCGCGGCCGTGCAACGCGTCCCCGGGGCGCTGGTCGAGCAGACGGTGCCCGGCGGTGTGATCGTCGTCCCGTACGGCACGGCGTTCTGCAACGGGGGGTTGCTGAGGCTCACCGTCGCCGCCGACGGCCGGTCCGCGAGCGGGCCGTTCGTCGAGGATGTGGCGTTCATGTGGGTGCGGGACCAGCGCCCCGGGAGCGGCGAGTTCGAGATCGAGGACGTCCGGCACGGCCCGTCCGCCCTCGACCCCGCCGCCGTGGCCGAGTGCACCGACGCCGCCTTCGCGATCGGACTGCGACTGCCGGGCTTGTTCCGGCGGGAGGTGTGGGCGGGCTACGACCGTTTCGGTACGGGGCGGTTCGAGGTGTGGGACGGCGTCTCGTACGCCCACTGCCGCCTCGCCGACCGGGACGGGAAGCACGCCGTCTCGCAGTCCGGCCCCCGGAACCTGTGGGACGAGGTGACCGCCGCGCATGCCTGGTGGCGGCGCCAGGGCGAGCCCGGCCTCGACCGGTTCGGCCTGACCGTCACCGTCGCGGGCGAGCACCGGGTGTGGCTGGACGAGCCGGATCGCGTGGTCGGGTGATGGGTGGCATGAAGCGCGCCCTGGGCTCGCGGGCCCGGGGCGCGCCGGACTGTGCGCGCGTGCGCCGCCTGAACGGGTGATCAAGGAGCACCCGAAGGTGCTCGACACACTCTCGGATGCCTTCGGGGACGTTGTCGGACAGTGTCAGACCAGCGATCCCATGGCGCCGCATGCCCAGCGGCCGAGCCAGAAGGCGGCAGTGGATTCCTGTTGGTCTTCCGTGGAGCCGTCATGAGGCAGGAACTCGGTGGGTGCGATGTAGCCCTCGCCGGGATCGAGCCGAATGCGCAAGCAGTGGAGGGGGAATCCGCGTGCGACGTAGGACCGGAGGTCATCGGTGTGCGGGTAACAGGCGGCGTGATCCTCGCGGACCGTCCGGCAGACGTTCTGGATGTCGACGTCACCGAGCAGGATGTAGCGGGTGCCAGGCCCGAGGTTGATGCACAGTCGTCGCCGACCGGTGTGCTTGCGTGCGTGGCTCAGCTTGTCCCAGTTGTCGACGTGCAGGCCGATCAGCCGACCATCTTGGTAGTTGGGTGTCGTGGTCGGTGACTTGGCGACGCTGAGAGCCTTGCCAAGCATGTGGGTTCCAGGACTGTTGAGGTGGTCGGGGCCGATGCTCTCGGCCCCGACCACCTCGACGACGATGTCGTCGGCCGTGGACCGACCGGGTCGGAGCCGGTCGATCACGTCGTGATCGAGGGAACGCCAAGGGCCGATGGGAATGACAGCACCCTCTTCGAACCGGGCGTCGCCGCGGGTCGTGCCGACACTGGCGACCTGGGTGCGGGCTGCGAGGGCGGCAGGTGAGGAGTGGGCGACCTTGAGACTCATGGAGTCCTCCTGGACCCGGGCCCGTCGAGGTCATCCCCGAAAGTGACCTCCAGCTCGGCCATGAGCGCTTGGGCGAGCTCGATCTGCTGGGGGCGGTCGATGATGACCTTCGTGAGGTTGCCGATACCCCGAAGCATGGACAGGTCGTTGCCGCGCAGGTCGGTCGCTCGATAGGTGCCGCGGCCGAACTCGGTGTCTCGTAGCGAGCAGCCGTCGAAGACCGCAGCAGTGAGGTCGCACCCGTTGAAGGCCGACTCGGTGAGCACGCAGTCGGTGAAAGCGAGCGGGCCGGTGGTGCGGAGCTTCTCGAAGGTGGAGTAGTTCAGCTTGCAGTGGTCGAACAGCACGTTGTCGAGGGTGAGGCCGTTGTAGTTCCCGCCCATGATCTTGCAGTTCCTGAAGACGACGCGCGACAGCCTGCTGTCGACCCACTGGAGATTTCCCAGGTCGCAGTCGGTGAATTCGACCGAGTCCACGCGTACCTCGTCCATGCGAACACGGGAAGCACGAAGGTTGGTGACGCGGCCGGTGAGGAGACGGGTGTTGGCCAGGTCGAGGTCGCGTAGATCGGCGTCGGCATAGGCGAACTCCTGGACGATGCCCCGGCCGCTCTCCAAGGTCGAGGTGCTGGAGAGGTAGCCACCGGTGAGATCGGGCAAGGTGATGCTGATACGGCCGAAGGAACGGCTGGGCATGGTGAATGCTCGCTTTCCGTTGCGCCGGGCCAGCGCCGGTCGGCACTGGCCCGGCGACGCTCACTTCTTGTTCCAGTTGTCCCAGGTCGGACGGTTGTCGAACTTGGGGCCGGCGTTGTCCCAGGTGGGGCGGTTGTCGAACTTCGCCACCGCGGGGCCGGTCGTGCCGGCATCCACCAGGTCGCTGATCACGTCGGTTTCGATGATCTTCAGCAGTTCGAGCAAGGTCATGACGCGGTCTCCGCTCGGACGGTATCGGACAGGGCGGTGAGAAGGGCCTGCCGCGACACGCGGCAGTGGTTCGTCTCGGTGGAGTCGAAGCGGCCGTTCTCGAAGAACCTGTTTCCGGCCTGAGCACCCCGACAGAAGCCGAAGTACTCGCAGGTGGCCTCGCAGGCGTCCAGGCCGGTCAGGAACTCGTCCACGTAGCGGAGCCGATGGGCGTTGGCCAGCATGTCGCGGATGGTGAGCTGCAGGACGTTCCCGGCCTGGAAGTCGTGGTACTCGGGGGATTGGACGCCCGCCAGCTCAGGGGAGAGAAGAACGACGTCCCCGATTGAAGAGACGGTCGGGATGGGGTCGATCCGAACGCTTTGCCAGCCGTCTCCGCCTCGCAGGGAGCGCAGGTAGGCGCCAAGGCGATCGATTTCGCGGACGGTCAGGCCGGGGTTCGAACGAGTCCAGGCGATCGCGCGGTTCCAGAACTCGGCTGCGGCTTCGAACATGGGGACGGGGCGGTGGGCATTGGCTCCCTCGCGCTCTTCGATGTTGATTCCTACGGTGTGGCAGCCCAGTTCGGCGAAGAAGTCCAGCAGGTCCTCCGGCCGGCCGATGCTGTCCACCGTGACCACGGCGATCGTGGAGAAGCCGATTCCGTGTCGGCGAAGATGCGCAATGCCTCGGAGGGTGCGATCGAAGACAGGCTTTCCTCGGCGGTCGACGCGCTCCGTGTTGAACTCGGCGGGACCGTCGATGCTCACCCCCACACGTACCTCGCGCTCCGCGAAGAACTCGCACCAGCGGTCACTGACCAAGGTGCCGTTGGTCTGGACATAGTGGTGCAGCAGGCCTTCATGCCGAAGGCTCTCGAACAGGTCGGTCAACTCGGAGAGACGCGACGTCCCGAGCGCCAGCGGTTCACCCGCGTGCCACACAAGGTCCATCGGGGCATCGACGGTTGCGATCTCGCGGATCGACCGGGCAATGGCCTCGGCGACATCGGACGTCATCGGCGTCCGACGGTCCTTTCCGGGGAGGTAGCAGTAGCTGCACGCCACATTGCAGAAGCCGTCCGGTTGCACGACGACCGACCGCGGTCGGGGGGAGATCCGCCGGCGGTAGCGCTCGCGGGAGGTGAGTGGAGGTGTGCGGGCCACGGTGGTCCTCTCAAGCGTAGGGACGATCACTGGAAGCGGAGGTCTGCGTGCACGGTCTTGCAGGATTTGCTGACCAGCTCCGTGGCGATCGGGAGGTCACGCAGGCCTCCCGCTGGGATGCCGGATCGTTCGGCCGCCCAGGAACTCCCGAACCCGATGGCGATTTCCAGTTCCAGAGCGGCTGATCATCAGTCAACAGTGCTTCTGCGGATGAGACGAGGTCAGACTGGAGGACACATCACCGGACACTTCGATCGGTACGCCGTATCTCCTGTCGCTGGCCGATGTCGGCGGCTTAGCCTGGATCTGCGGGGGTGCAGAGATGCCCGGACACACACCGAATGGAACGTTCGTCACTGCGCGGATCAAGCGTGGGTGGCGCACTCAGGAGGACTTCGCTGAGGCGTACAACGCCACGGCTGGCACCTCGGGCTCGAAGGCCAGGATCTCGGTGCGTCAGGTCAGACGGTGGGAATCGGGACAGACCCTGTGGCCGAACCGGGACGCGCGTCAGGTCTTGATCCGGATGTTCGGTATGCCCTTGGGGCACCTGGGCTTCGTTCCGCCCGCCGGCAAGGCGATGGCGCGGGACACTGCGGCCGATGACGAACCCGGCATGGAGGATCATGTGCTTCGCCGAACATTCGTAGGCGGTGCTCTTGTCGCACCCTTGCTCGATCTTGCGGCACTGGACCATCTCGCAGCCGCAGCCCGGGACGCCTACCGATACGCCGACCAGGATCTTGTCGATCATCTGCGCAACGCGCTGGACGAGACGGCTCGGATTGATCTTCTCGACGGGCCGCATCGGGCAATGCCCGCCGCGCTTGGAATCCTCTCCGCGATCAACGGTGCTGCACGAGATGCCAAGCCCGGCATTCGTCAACAGCTACTCGGCCTGGGGGCGCGTGCGGCCGAACTGGCAGCGTGGCTTCACCGGGATGCCGGATCGCCTCACCGGACGATCACCTACTGGCACAACCAGTCGAAAGAATGGGCCACCTTCACCAGCGACGGTGCCATGCACGCCTACGTTCTCCTGCGTCAGGCGCAGGCCATGGGACGCCACGACCCGGCTCGGATACTCGCCTTGGCAGATGCGGCCACCAGTGGGCCGTGGGTCCTTCCGCCACGTCCACGTGCTGAGGCACTTCAGCAGAAGGCGCGCGGACTTGCGATGACCGGGGCCGCCGAGAAGCAGATCGAGCGAGTCCTGGACGAGGCGCATGGTTCGTTGGACCAGGCGGCCGAGCCGTGCGGGGCGGCGACCTGCACCGGGCCTCTCGGGGACGGCTACACCCGCGATCGGCTGATGGTGCAGTCCGGGATCTGCTGGCGTGAGGCCAAGCGGCCGGACAAAGCAGTTGCGGTGTTTCGGGCGCATCTCTCGGGGAGCGTCCTCGGACCTCGCGACCATGCCCACTACAGCGCGTTCCTGGCGGGGGCTCTCGCCGAGGCAGGTGAGCCTGACGAGGCGGCTGACGCGGCTCTCCGTGCCCTGGCCGTGGCCGCGCCTCCGCGTTATGGGCAGGTGATCACCGAACTCCACCGCACGGCAGAGATCCTGTTCCCGCACCGCGACCGTCCGGCGGTGCGGGAGTTCCACGAACGTCTGATGGTGACCGCGTCATGTTAGGACGAGACGAATTCCGCCACCTTGGCGATCACCTCGCTCTGCCAGGCCTTGGACTGCGGGTGGGCGTAGGACGGGTCGTCGTGGACGGCGAACCCGTGTTGCGCGCCGTCGAGTTCGTACAGTTCGGCCCCGGCGCCGAAGAGCGGCGCGAATCGACGGGACAGTTCGATGTCGACGAAGGTGTCCTTCGTACCGTGGATGATGAGCACGGGTGACCGCACGCCGGTGCAGAGCTGCACGGGGTCGAGGTGGAAGACCTCGTTCAGGAGACCGCGGCCCGTCTCGAACGGTTGACGGACGGAGAAGCCACGCTCGTCCAGCTTCACGGCGTGCTCTGTGGAGAGGCGGTCCTCGACCCATCCGGCTGCTTCGGTGATGAAGCGGTTCCGGTAGTCCATACGTGGGTTCAGCAGGACCAGCTTGTCGACCTCATCGGGTCGGCTTCCGGCATGTAGGGCTGCCGCACCGCCGGAGAACGAGGCGGCAACGACGTGGACCCGGCCGGGGCGATCGGCGATCTCTGCCAGGTGTCCGGACGCGGCCCGGATGTCGTTGGCGATGGAGGCGATCGTGATGTCGGAGAAGCGCCCGGCGCTCCTGCCGTGGGCCCGCAGGTCGAAGCGGAGGCAGGTGATGCCGGTGGCGGCGAGACCGGCCGCCAGGCGGCCGAAGAATCCGCCTTCTTCACGGGTGACGCCGGCGCCGTGTGCGAGAACGGCCAGAGCAGTTGGGGGAGTTGGCGAGGGAGTGACCGTGCCGGACAGTGCGGTGCCGTCCAGCGACCGAAATGCGGTCTCGTAGTCAGTCATGTCCACCGACGGTATCAACTCGCGGACGAGGCTGGAGCGTCCAGGGAGCGGAGGTTCCGGGGCGCGCTGGGGTGAGTGCGCTCGCGCCGCACGAAAGGGTGATGTGGGTTGGGGTTTGACGGGGTGTTACGGCATTGCGGTGAAGATTGTGGTGTCGGGTGCTCGGAGAAGCGCCCGGTGCGTGGGCACAAGTAACCCCGGCGGTGCGTCAACACCCCGGGGTTTGGCACCAGGAGAGAAGACCTCCACGATGCAGATTCATCGTATCCCTCAGCACGCTCCCGGGTACACGATCCTGGACAACGGGCATGTCGTCCGCAAGCACTCGCTGTCGTGGGCCGCGCGGGGGCTCCTCAGCTACCTGCTCAGCCTGCCGGACGGGGCGCGCGAAGATGTCCGCACGCTGGCCGCCAAGAGCGTGGAGGGTCGGACGAGCGTGGCGCGGGCGCTCAGGGAGTTGGAGGCGGCCGGGCACTACGTCCGGCGCACCCAGCGGGACCCGCTGACCGGGCAGGTGCGGACGGTCGTCTCGGTGCACGAGGTGCCGGTGACGACGGGCAAGGCGGTGCACACGGTGCCGCCGCTTCCCGTGCCCCCGGCCGCCGGTGGTCCAGCTCCAGGTGGGCCAGGCGTCGGGAAGGCGGGAAGCCCTTCCAAGGAACGGGAAACCAAGGACGTGGAAGAACCTTCCGTCCGTCCCCCGGAGAAGTTGACGGCGGGCATGGCGCTGCTGCTCGAACTCGGGTGCCGGGAGCCGAAGATGGCCCTGGCGGGGAAGCCGCTTGGTGATCAGGCCGCGAGGGTGGAGCGGCTGCTGGCACAGGGCTGGTCCCGGAGCGCCTTGCTGGGCATCCTGGCGGCGCCGCTGCCGGAGAAGGTCACCCACAGCGTGGGGGCGGTCCTGGCGGGGCGGTTGGCGAGGGTGCCCGCTGTCCCCGAAGCGGCGGGAGGTACAGGGCCCCGCCGGCACGAGTGCCCCGGCCGGGGCGGGATGTGCGGGCGGCCCGTGGCGGGAGCCGGGCAGGTGTGCGGGGCGTGCCGGGCGGGCGGGGTTTAGCGCTCCGGCGGGCGGAAGGTGACCGGGGCGTCGAAGGCGGCGCGGCGGGTGGTGCGGCGCAGGGCGCGCAGGACGGGGGTGCCGAGGGTGAGGCAGAGCACCACGGTGAGTGCGGCACGCGGCAGGTCCCAGCCCAGCGACGTGGTCAGGCAGTAGGCGGCGAAGCGGACCAGGTTGGCGGGCAGCGGGTCGCCGGGGACGAAGGAGATGGAGCCGGCCAGGCCGCCGATGTACGGCCAGCCCTGGAGGTTCATGATCGTGCCGTAGAGGAGGGAGGCGACGGCGCCGTAGCCGGCCAGGAGGAGAAGTTCGCGGCGGCCGCGCAGCGCGGAAGCCCCCGGGAGCAGGCCCGCACCCAGGCAGACCCAGCCCATCGCCAGCATCTGGAACGGCAGCCACGGCCCGACCCCGCCGGTGAGCAGCGCGGAGGCGAACATCGACAGCGAGCCGAGGACGAAGCCGAAGCCCGGGCCGAGCACCCGCCCGGACAGCACCATCAGGAAGAACATCGGCTCCAGCCCCGCCGTGCCCGCGCCGAGGGGGCGGAGGGCGGCGCCGGCGGCGGCCAGGACGCCCAGCAGGGCCACGGACTTGGCGTCCAGCCCGGGGGCGCCGCCGCCCGCCGAGCGGCCCTCGGAGATCTGGGCGATGACGACGGCGAGGAGGAGGGGGAGCAGCAGGGCGAACAGCCAGGGCGCGTCGGTGGAGTGGCCGACCAGCGCCGACTTGGTGGAGGCGAGCAGCGGCCAGCCGAAGGCGGCGACGCCGACGAAGGAGACCGACAGCAGCGCCGCGACGGACCGGCGTCCCAGCGGGACGGGACGAGTGCTCATGCGTCCAGCGCCTCCGCGACCTGCCGCACGGTGAGCCACGGCCCGGGTGCCAGCACCTTGGCGACCTGCGGGGCGAAGGCGGGGGAGGAGACCACGACCTCCGCCGTCGGGCCGTCCGCGACGATCTCGCCCTCGGCGAGGATCACCGTGCGGTGGGCGAGTTCGGCGGCCAGCTCGACGTCGTGGGTGGCGAGGAGCACGGCGTGGCCCTCGGCCGCCAGGCCGCGCAGGATCTCCACCAGCCGGGCCTTGGCGGCGTAGTCGAGGCCGCGGGTCGGCTCGTCGAGGAGCAGCAGCGGGGGCCGGGCGGTGAGCACGACGGCGAGGGCGAGGGTGAGCCGCTGGCCCTCGGAGAGGTCGCGCGGGTGGGTGTCGTCGTCGATGCCGGGCAGCAGGCGCTCGACCAGGGCGCGGCAGGTGCCGGCGGCGGCTCCGGCGTCGCTGTCGGCCGCGGCGCACTCGGCGGCGACCGATTCGCCGTACAGCAGGTCGCGCGGGTCCTGCGGGACGAGGCCGACCTCGCGGATCAGTTCGGCGGGGCGGGTGCGGTGCGGGGTGCGGCCGCCGACCCTGACGCTGCCGGAGGAGGGGGCGTGCAGACCGACCAGGCTGCCCAGCAGGGTGGACTTGCCGGCGCCGTTGCGGCCCATCAGGGCGGTGATCTCGCCGGGGTGGAGGGAGAGGTCCACGCCGCGCAGGGCCGGGACGGGGCCGCGCCGGACGGCGAGGCGGTCGGTGACGGCGAGGGGGGCGGCGTCGGCACGGCGGTCGGCGGGAGCGGGCGTCCGG
>NZ_LFVW01000979.1:0-2739 GCF_001182915.1 Kitasatospora sp. MY 5-36 | reverse complement strand
GGCCCGGGCGGCGGTCGGAGCGGCGGCCGGGGCGGCGGCCGGAGCGAGCCGGTCAGGCGGCGACCAGCACCGCGGCCCCGGCCGGCTCCAGCGCCAGCTCCAGCACCTCCCGGACGTCCGCCACCGGGTGGACGGTGAGCCGCTCCAGCACCTCGGCCGGGACGTCGTCCAGGTCGGCCTCGTTGCGCCTGGGGATGATCACCGTGGTGACCCCGGCCCGGTCGGCGGCGAGCAGCTTCTGCTTCACCCCGCCGATCGGCAGCACCCGCCCGGTCAGCGACACCTCGCCGGTCATCGCCACGTCGGTGCGCACCTTGCGCCCGGAGAGCAGCGAGGCCAGCGCCGTGGTCATGGTGATGCCGGCGCTCGGCCCGTCCTTGGGGATGGCCCCGGCCGGGATGTGCAGGTGCACGCCGCGGTCGCGCAGCGAGGTGACCGGCAGCTCCAGCTCGGCGCCGCGCGAGCGCAGGTAGGAGAGCGCGATGTGCGCGGACTCCTTCATCACGTCGCCCAGCTGCCCGGTGAGGGTCAGCCCGGTGCCGCCCGTCTCGGCGTCGGCCAGCGAGGCCTCGATGTAGAGGACGTCGCCGCCGGCGCCGGTCACCGCGAGGCCGGTGGCCACGCCGGGGACGGCGGTACGGCGCTCGGCCGGCTCCTGGGCGGACTCCGGCACGTGGTGCGGCCGGCCGATCAGGGCGCGCAGGTCCTCGGCGCCGACCGCGGCGGGCAGCTCGCGCTCGCCCAGCTCGGCCTGTGCGGCGATCTTGCGCAGCACCCGGGCGATCGAGCGCTCCAGGGTGCGGACGCCCGCCTCCCGGGTGTACTCCCCGGCGAGCCTGCGCAGCGCCGGCTCGTCCACGGTGACCTGCCCGCCGCCCAGACCGGCCTTCTCCAGCTGGCGCGGGAGCAGGTGGTCGCGGGCGATGACGACCTTCTCGTCCTCGGTGTAGCCGTCCAGCCGGACCAGCTCCATCCGGTCGAGCAGCGGCCCGGGGATGGACTCCAGCACGTTGGCGGTGGCGAGGAAGACGACGTCGGAGAGGTCGAGCTCGACCTCCAGGTAGTGGTCCCGGAAGGTGTGGTTCTGCGCCGGGTCCAGCACCTCCAGCAGGGCGGCGGCCGGGTCGCCCCGGTAGTCGGAGCCGACCTTGTCGATCTCGTCGAGCAGGACGACCGGGTTCATCGAGCCGGCCTCCTTGATCGCCCGCACCAGCCGGCCGGGCAGCGCGCCGACGTAGGTGCGCCGGTGGCCGCGGATCTCCGCCTCGTCCCGGACGCCGCCGAGCGCGACCCGGACGAACTTCCGGCCCATGGCGCGGGCCACCGATTCTCCGAGCGAGGTCTTTCCCGTTCCGGGCGGCCCGACCAGGGCCAGCACCGCTCCCCCGCGGCGGCCGCCGATCAGCCCGAGGCCCTGGTCGGCCCGGCGCTTGCGGACGGCCAGGTACTCGACGATCCGCTCCTTCACGTCGGCCAGGCCGGCGTGGTCGGCGTCCAGCACCGCGCGGGCGCCGGCGATGTCGTACGCGTCCTCGGTGCGCTCGTTCCAGGGCAGCTCCAGGACGGTGTCCAGCCAGGTGCGGATCCAGGAGCCCTCGGGCGACTGGTCGGAGGAGCGCTCCAGCTTGTCGACCTCCTTGAGCGCGGCCTCGCGGACCTTCTCCGGCAGGTCGGCGGCCTCGACCCGGGCGCGGTAGTCGCCCTCCTCGTCGGCCGGGTCGCCGTTCAGCTCGGCCAGCTCCTTGCGGACGGCCTCCAGCTGGCGGCGGAGCAGGAACTCCTTCTGCTGCTTGGCCACGCCCTCCTCGACGTCCTTGCGGATGGTGTCGTTGACCTCCTCCTCGGCGAGGTGGTCGCGCAGCAGGGCGAGCGCGTACTCCAGGCGGGCGACCTGGTCGGCCTCCAGCAGCACCTTGAGCTTCTGCTCGGCGGTGGCGAAGGGCGCGTAGCCGATGTTGTCGGCGAGCTCGCCGACGCCCTCGATCTGCGCCACCCGGTCGACGATCTGCCAGGCGCCGCGCCTGCGCAGCCACTGGGTGGACAGCGCCTTGTACTCCTTGACCAGCTCGGCGGCCCGGCCGGCCACCGGGGTGCCCACCGAGGACTCCGTGAACGGCGTGGTCTCCACCCAGAGGGCGGCGCCGGGGCCGGTGGTGCCGACCCCGATCCGGACCCGGCGCACGGCGCGCACCAGCGCGGCCGGCTCCCCGTCGGCCAGCCGGCCGACCTGCTCCACGGTGGCCAGCGTGCCGGCCGCCGCGTACGAGCCGTCCACCCGCGGGACCAGCAGGACCTGCGGCTTGCCGGCGCCGGTGGCGGCGGCCCGGGCGGCCTCGACGGCGGCGCGCACCTCGGTGTCCTTCAGGTCCAGCGGGACGACCATGCCCGGCAGGACGACCTCGTCGTCGAGCGGCAGCACGGGCAGGGTGAGCGGTGTGGACGTCGATGCCATGATCTCTCCCCAGTCAGTGAACTTGAGTCGACCTGACTAAGGCTTCACGGGCGCCGGATGTTCCCGGCCCCCTGTTCGCCGTGAGCGAACAGGAATCGGCGGGGAAAGCGCGGCACCCGACTTCGTCAAAAGAGCACCGGACACGCCTCGAAAAGTCCCGACGGGGAGCCCCGCGAGTCCGGGGAGGTCCGACCGGGCGACGGCGTAGACGCGCCTAACGCACAGGCGTCAGCGCGCCGCACGCACCCGCGCGGGCGCGCCGCCCGCGGCCGTCGCGGCGGCCGGGC
>NZ_LFVW01000978.1:0-2743 GCF_001182915.1 Kitasatospora sp. MY 5-36 | reverse complement strand
CATGCGGCTCGCCGCCCGCCCGGCCCGGGGCGGCAGCAGGGTGGTGTGCTGCTGGTCCGGCTGGCCCAGCTGGTTCGGCTGACTCAGCTGGTTCGGCTGGTACGGCTGGTTCGACGGCGGGGAGAAGGGCACGGGCGGCAGCAGCTGGGTGGCGGCGCCGGCGGTGTTCGCGAGCAGTTCCGCCGTCGGGTCCCCGACCATCAGTCCCGGTACCGTGCCGAGGAGTTCGGCCCGGGCGGCGGCCGCGTCGGCCGGGCGGTCCGCCGGGTTCTTGGCCAGCAGCCGCAGCACTGCCCCGTCCAGCGCGGGCGGCAGGCCGGGGCGCCGGACGGAGGGCGGCAGCGGCTGCTCGCTGACGTGCTTGAAGGCGATCGCCACCGGGGTCTCGGCGGTGAACGGGGTCGCGCCGGTGAGCATCTCGGTGAGCACGCAGCCGACCGCGTACAGGTCGGTCCGGCCGTCCAGCGCCGAGGCGGTGGCCTGCTCGGGCGAGAGGTAGGCGGCCGTGCCGAGCACGCTCGCGGTCTGGGTCAGGTTGCTGGAGGAGCCGGCCCGGGCGATGCCGAAGTCGACGACCTTCACCCCGCCGTCGTCGGTGATCATGATGTTCCCGGGCTTGATGTCCCGGTGCACCAGCCCGGCCGCGTGCGCGACCGACAGCGCCTCGCAGACCGCCGCCGCGATGCCGACCGCGCGCTCCACCGGCAGGACCTGCTGCTCCGCCAGCAGGGCGGCCAGCGAACGGCCGGTGACCAGCTCCATGACGATGAACGGGGTGCCCTGGTCCACGCCCGAGTCGAAGACCATGACGATCCTCGGGTGCACCAGCATGGCCGCGTGCTGGGCCTCGCGGCTGAAGCGCTCGGCGAAGCGGGGGTCGTCGGCGAGGCCTCCGTTGAGGACCTTGACGGCCACCTGACGGCCCAGCACCCGGTCCACCCCGCGCCAGACGGTCGCCATGCCGCCGACGCCGAGTATCCCGACGAGTTCGTAACGCCCGTTCAGCGCCCGTCCGATCACCTGGAGCTCCCCTCACGTGCCCTGGCCCCGGGGTCCCGGGCCGCCTCGTGCACCCGTGCACGATAGCCGCACCGCCGAGCGGGTCCGCCGGGGGCGGAGGGTGGCGGTCGGGGGACCGGGCAGCGGTCCCCCGGCCGCCGGCACGGGGGTGCGGCCCGCCCTGACTGCGGGAGGGCGGGCCGCACGTTTCCGGGCCGGCCGGGCCGGAGGCGCGTCCGGGGTGCGCCTACCGGTCCGGCCGGAGCCGGCCGGGTGGCCGGTTGGCACGGGGGAGCCGACCGGCCACCCGGGGTCTTCGGGTGGTACTGCTTCCTGCGGGTGGTGCGGTACTTCGGGTGGTGCGGGTGGTGCTGTTCCGGGTGGGCGGCGAGCCCGGGGGGAGTCGCTCGCCGCCCACCCGGAGTCCTGGGGGGTGCCTCCCGGCCTACTGCTCGTTCCCGGGCCGGGCGGACCTGCTCGGGCGGACGTCCGACGGGGGGACGGCGCCCGGTGGGGGCACGGTCACGCCGGGCTTGCCCGGTCTGGTCCCGCTGCCGCCGCCGTCCTCGCCGTTGCCGCCGCTGGTGGCGTTGCCACGGCCTCCGTTGGCATTGCCATTGGCGTTGCCGTCGGCATTGCCTCCGTTGCCACCGCTGTTGGCGTTGCCGTTGCCGCCGCTGTTGGCGCTGCCGTTCCCCTTGCCGGTGCCGCCGCGGCCGGGGTCGCCCGTCGGGGTGCCGGCGCCCTGGTGGTCGCCGTCCTCGTCGTCGAGCGCGGCCTCGCAGTAGTCCGCCACCCGGTCCGCGCCGCCGGCCGCCGTGACCAGCGGGCCGTACAGCGGATCGCCGACCAGCCGGGCCGGGCGGTCGCCCTTGGCCGTACGGTCGGTGAAGCCGGTGCAGAGGCCGAGCAGTGCGGGCGGGACGGCCGAACGGCCGCCGCGCCTCTCGGCGGAGGGGGTGCCGGGCGTCGCGGGGTCGGACGGGACGACCGCCTGCGGTCCGGCGGAGGCACTGCCGGACGGACGGGCGGAGCCGGACGCCACGGCACCGTACGGGGCCGCACCCGCGGACGGTCCGGCAGCGGGCGAGCCCGCCGCGGGACCGGTGGCCGCGTCCTGGCCGGCGAGCGTGTGCTCCGGCGCGGACGGGCCACCGCCCAGGGCGGACGGCAGGTTGCCGGTGCCGGCGGCGACGGCGACACCGCACAGCGCGGTGGCGCCGAGCACGACGGCGGTGGCCTTCGTGCTGAAGGCCCTGGCCAGCGCGGCGGTTGCCATCGATCGTCTCCGGACGGGGGTCACTGTCGGGTCGGGCGTGAGACTCGCCTCCCGGAACGCGGCCAGGGCGGCCTCCTCCCCGGCCAGTTCGCCGGCCGTCGCGGGGGCGGCGGCCGCGGCGAGCACCCGGGCGAGCTGCCCGGGACCGCCGTCCGGTCCGGTGAGCGAGGCGTCCTGCCCGGCCGACGGGCCGCCCACGGCACCACCGAGCAGCTGCTCGGCGGCATCACGGTCGATCCGACGGGATCGGTTGGTGCTCATCTCATGTCCTTCAGCGTCGCGGCCCGGCGTTCTGTCACACCCTGCGGAGAACTTTTTTTCGCGGCTTTCCCCGCGGGTCGCCCGGCGGCCTCGCCCGCGCCCACTCCGGCCGCCGCCGTGTCCGCCGTTCCGTCCACCGTTCCCTCGGCCGTTCCGGCTCCGGCGCCGCCCGTCACCCCGCCGCCCCGGGTCGCCGCCTCGCCG
>NZ_LFVW01000977.1:0-2752 GCF_001182915.1 Kitasatospora sp. MY 5-36 | reverse complement strand
TTGGCGAGAGCCCGGGCGACCAGTGCCCGTACCGTCGCCTCGTTCATCCGAGCAGCCCCCGGTAGTCCTCGTCCGCCACCGGCCACCACGGCAGCTCCCGCACCCGGGGCGCCGCCGGCGCGGGCTCGCCGCTCCAGGACGGCGGCGGGACGGTGACCGCGGTCGAGCGGAACTGGATCTCCAGGACCCGTTCGCCGTCCGCCTCCCGGCCGATCCGCTGCAGGGCGATCCGCTTGAGGTACTGCTCGGCGAGCCGGCCGCGCGGGGAGGCCGGGCTCTCGTCCTGCGGGTTGTGCGTGCCGTCGTAGAAGTCCCAGGCCCGGCGCAGCAGGTTCTGGTCGACGTGGCTGGGCGCCGGGTTGCCCCGTATCGCGGCGATGTCCTGCGCGGTCAGCCCGATCCAGTCCCCGGTACGGGTGGCCCCGGCGGGCGCGGCGGTGCGGACCCGGGCGTCCACGCTCACGTTCTGCTGGAGCGGGTTGGGCGCGAACAGCTTCCAGTTCTGCTCGAACTCCGGGTACACCAGGCCGTCGACCTCGTCCCGGTACTGCCGGGACACCGAGTTGGCGGGCGCGACGTGCAGGAAGACCGCGGCGAGGAACAGCCCGGTGCCGCCGGCCAGCACCGCCCCGGCGAAGCCGAGGACCAGCTGCGCGGGCCTGGACCAGGCCCGTCCGGCAGCCGGCCGGTCCGTCGTCTCGGTCATGGCCTCCCCCGACCGGTCGGCGGGCACCGCCGACCCGGTGCCGGCGCGCTCGCGCGCGCCCATCCTGCCCTAAGGGCCGTGGGGCGGGGGCCGTCAGAGGACGAAGGCCTCCTGGCCGGTGCTGCTCACCATCGGACGGCCCGCACCCTGCCAGGCGTACATCCCGCCGTCCACGTTCACGGCCTCCCGGCCCTGCTGCACCAGGTACTGGACGACCTGCGCGGAGCGGCCGCCGACCCGGCAGAGCACGTACAGCTTCTCGTCCGGCAGCTCGCCGAGCCGGGCGATCACCTCGCCGATCGGGATGTGCAGGGCGCCGTCCACGTGGCCGGCGTCCCACTCGTCCTGCTCGCGCACGTCCAGCAGGGCGGCGTCGGCGGGCACGGCGGCGGCGTCGGCGGAGGGGATCTGCGGGAACATCGTGTGGCTCTCCTGGGATTCGGTCGGGTGCGTGCCATTGTCGCCCACCGGCGCCGTGCCGTGGGCGCCGGAGGACGGGCCGTCCGCCGGGGCCGGGCCACCGAGCAGCCGCGCCAGCTCGGCCTGCTGCCCGGCGGCCTTGGCCAGCAGCTCCTCGGCGAGCTGTTCCAGCAGCCGGTCCGGGTCCTGCGGGGCGAGGGCGAGCAGCTGCCCCATCGGGGTCTGCTCCAGCCGGACCTGCTCGGCGGCGGTCTCGGCGATCTTGGCGGTCAGCCAGTCCAGCCGGCGGCGCAGCCAGTCCGAGCGGTCGGGGGAGTCGACGGCCGGCGCGGCCTCCGGCGCGGTGGACCACTCGGCGGCCAGGGCCCCCAGCGCGCCCGCGTCCCCGTACGCGTAGGCCTCGTTGACCCGGACCAGGAAGGCGGCCCGGCGCTGCTGCTCGCCCGGGTCGGTGGTCAGGTCGGGGTGGGCGCGGCGGACCAGCTCGCGGTAGATCCGCTGGGCCTCCTTGCCGGGCCGCACCCGCTCCGGCGCGGCGGGCGGCGGCGGGGCCGGCTCGCCGTCCTGGCCGGTCTGCTCCCGCACCGAGTCGAACAGCGCGTCCAGGTCGGGCAGTTCGTCGACCTGCCGGCGCGCCTCGGCGGCCCGGCGCAGGTCCTCCGGCAGGCCGGTGCGGGCCGCCACGGCCTCGGCGACCAGCGCGTCCAGCTCGTCCAGCCGGGCGTAGAGCGGGCCGAGCAGCTGGTGGTGGATCAGCGCGAAGTTGTCGATCTCGACCCGCAGCGTCTGGACGTCCACGTCCATGCTGAGCCAGGCCAGCTCGGCGGCGGCGACCCGCTCCTCCAGTGCCTGCTGCTCCGGGTCGGTCCAGCGGGCGGGGCTCTGCGCGCTCAACTTCTCGCCTCTGTCTCGTCCGGCCGGCGGCGTCCTGCGGACCACTCGTACGGGCGGTCCGGCCTGCCACCCTACCGCCGTGATCGCGGGCCCCGTCCGGGTGAACCGGGGGTACGGACCGGCGCGCGGCGCGCGACACGCAACCGATCCTGAGGAATCTCCCCGTTTCGGTGTCGAGCCCGGCCCGGTCCGTGCTTCGCTGGTATCCGCACAGCGTGCCTTCCTCCGGAGAGACGGCCGCCCCGGGCGCGGCGGCCAGGCGGGAGCAGAGCGAATCCATGGTGGCCGAGTCCAACTCCACACCGCGGCCGGCGGGCGACGGAACCGCGCCGGGCGACCACCCGACGGGGGTGGCCGCCCTGGTCCGGCTCGCCCCCGTCCTGGTCGACCGGTCCGGCCGGATCGCGCAGTGGGGGCGGGCCGCCGAGGAGCTCTTCGGCCACCGCGCCGACGTCGCCCACGACCGCCCGGCCTCCGGCCTGCTGCCCGCCCTGGAGTCGCGGGTGCTCGAACGCTGCTCCGTCCGCCGTCCCTGCGACGCGTTCGACACCCTCGCCGAGCGGACGGCCGACGGCCGCCCCTGGATCGGAAGGCTGACCGTCACCGACCGCGAGGAGCACCAGCGCGACGTGCTCTGGTGGGCGTACCCGCTGCCCGGCCCGGTCGGCGGGCTGCTGGCGCTGGCCGCCGACGCCCGCCCGCTGCGCGCCACCGGGCCGCGGCTCGCGCTCG
>NZ_LFVW01000976.1:0-2756 GCF_001182915.1 Kitasatospora sp. MY 5-36 | reverse complement strand
CCCGGCCCGGAACCCCGGCCCGGAACCCCGGCCCCGAACCTCGTGCCGGACGGCCGTCCGGGCCGCCGGAGGCTTTCCGGAAGCTTTCCGGAGACTCTCCGAGGCGCTCCGGGGCTCTCCGGGGCTGTTCGGAGGCCGCCCGGTCGGGCTCGCCCCGGCGGGTGAGCGGTCGTCAACAAGGCCTCTGACCTGGCCCCTCTTACGGGCGAACTCCCCGCCGCCACACGGCAGTCCGCGTCACCTGCTCGAACCTGTCGCCCGGTGACCGGTTCTGATCGTTCGCCAGGCCGGGAAAGTCAGGGGTTGCCGAGCCCCAAGGCTGGGAAACCGCCCCCCAGGCCGCCAAATTGGTCACCCTGAGCGCCCGTTCGATCACGTTAAGCCGGATGAACGATGACAGCTCCGGTCAATGTCAGCCGAACATGCGCAACAAATGGATCCCAAACGACCACTTCGACCACACGGTGTAGCTGTCATTGCACAAAGCGTTATTCTCTCCTGGATGCACGTCACCACGCGTCCCGCTCGAACGGACGCTTCGGGGAGTGCTCTCCGCGCAGGCGGAGGTGATCCGTCCACAGTTCTGCCTCTGGGAGTCCCGTGTACCCACCCGTCCGGAACGACGCGCCTGCACCCTCCCGCCCGTCGTCCGCGCCCCTGCGTCCCCGCACCGGCCTCCGCGACCGGCCGACCGCCGAGCGGCAGATCTCCACGGGCCTGACCCTGTTGCGCACCCTGCTCCGCAGCCAGTTCGCCGCCACGCCCCAACTCGCGCTCGCCGGCGGACCGTTCGTCCAGCCGCAGCCGCAGCCGCCCGGCCTGGCACTGCGCACCACCGCCGCCGGCTCGACCGGCACCGGCTCGCGCGGCCGCACCGGCAGCGCCGGCCGGGGCCGCGCCCGGACCGCGCCCAGCCCCGGCTACGAGACCGAGCACAACCCGGTCATGGAGCTGGTCGAACGGGCCCAGGCCGGCGAGAGCGAGGCCTTCGGCCGGCTCTACGACCACTACGCGGACACCGTCTACCGCTACATCTACTACCGGGTCGGCAGCCGGGCCACCGCCGAGGACCTCACCAGCGAGACCTTCCTGCGCGCCCTGCGCCGGATCGGCACCTTCACCTGGCAGGGCCGGGACTTCGGCGCCTGGCTGGTCACCATCGCCCGCAACCTGGTCGCCGACCACTTCAAGTCCAGCCGCTTCCGGCTGGAGGTCACCACCGGCGAGATGCTCGACTCCAACGAGTGCGAGCGCAGCCCCGAGGAGTCGGTGCTGGAGTCGCTCTCCAACGCCGCCCTGCTGGACGCGGTGCGCCGGCTCAACCCGCAGCAGCAGGAGTGCGTCACCCTGCGCTTCCTGCAGGGGCTGTCGGTGGCCGAGACGGCCCGGATCATGGGCAAGAACGAGGGCGCCATCAAGACCCTCCAGTACCGCGCCGTCCGCACCCTGGCCCGGCTGCTCCCGCCCGACGCGCGATGAGCCGCGCCGAGGACGGCACCGGCTCCGTGCGGTCCGGCACCGTACGGTCCGGCCGGCCGTCATCGTTCGCGCCCGGCCGACACGTCAGGGTGAACGGTAGGTCCGATGATCTGCCGTGCGTAACCGACCGCCCGCACCGCTCGTTGGCCAACGTGCAAGCCCCCACCAGGCGTACGGTCAAGTCGAATTGCGGCCTATCACCCGATGGAGTGGCTTTGGCCAGCCGGGGCAACCGTCCGGCGGGCCGGGCTGTCGACAACGACGAAGGGAGGTGTGGCCCGTGACGGCAAACGTGCTTGAGCACCGGCGGGCGAAGGCCTTCGCCGAGGCGCTGGAGGCCCACCAGGCGGAGCAACGCGCTGCGGCCAACGCCGAATCGGACAACACCGCTGCCACCGGCGCGGGTTCGGCCGCGATGGCCGGGCTGGTCGGACTGGCCGACGCACTGGGGGCACTGCCCGGGCCGGTGCTGGACCGGGAGGTCCATACGGTCCAACGCGCCCAGCTGATGGCCGCGTTCGAGCAGGCCTTCGCCGGCGGGACGGGCACCCCGGTGCCCCGCCAGCGCCGCCACCGGGCGATCCGGACGGCGCCGCGCGGCCGCTGGAGCCGCCGGTTCGCGATCGGCGGGCTGGTCGCCGGGCTCGCCGTCGGCAGCCTGGCCGGCGTCGCCGCGGCCAGCTCCAACGCCCTCCCCGGGGACAGCCTGTACGGCCTCAAACGCGGCTTGGAAGGGCTCCGGCTCGACTTCGCGGGCTCCGACTCCGAACGCGGCGAGATGCTGCTCGACAACGCGGCCACCCGGCTCGGCGAGGCCAAGACCCTGGTCGGCCGCACCGACCAGGCCGGCGCGCTCAGCCCGGCCACCGTCGAACAGGTCCGCCGCGCCCTGGACGACATGCACGCCGACGCCCTCAAGGGCCGCGAGCTGCTGCGCTCGGTCTACCGCAGCAACGGCTCGCTCGACCCGATGCGGGCCCTGGCCGGCTTCGCCCACGACGAGGACGGCCGGTGGAGCGAGCTGCAGGGCCGGCTGCCCGTCCAGCTCACCCAGCAGGCCGACCTGGTGAACCGGCTCTTCGACGACATAAGCGAGGACGTCGCGCCCCTGCGCCTGGTCCTGCCCCCTGCTCAGAGCGGTGGCGCGGCCGGCGACGGAGCGGGCGACGGTTCGTCCCACTCGACCGGTGGTTCCCCGGCCGGCTCCCCGGCGGCCGGCTCCGGCACCTCGGCCGGCACCGACCAGGCCCCGGGCTCCGGCGCCGCCGGCAACCGCC
>NZ_LFVW01000975.1:0-2769 GCF_001182915.1 Kitasatospora sp. MY 5-36 | reverse complement strand
CGAACTGACCGGGCTCGGCGCCGAGGTGGCGTTCGCGGCCGTGGACGTCGCCGACCGGGCCGCCGTCGCCGCGATGATCGCGGCGGTCCCCGCCCGGCGCCCGCTGACCGCCGTGATCCACGCCGCCGGCGTGGTGGACGACGCGCCCGTCGCCTCGCTCACCCCCGCGCGGATCGACCGGGTGATGCGGGTCAAGGCCGACGGCGCCTGGCACCTGCACGAGCTGACCGCCGGTCACCCGCTCACCGCCTTCGTCCTGGTCTCCTCGGTGATGGGGACGCTCGGCGGCGCCGGCCAGGGCGGCTACACCGCCGCCAACGCCTTCCTCGACGGGCTCGCCCGGCACCGCCGCGCCCAGGGCCTGCCCGCCCTCGCGCTGGCCTGGGGCCTGTGGGGCGACCCGGACGGCATGCTGGGCGCCCTCGGCGACGCCGACCGCGCCCGCTTCGCCCGGGCCGGGCTGGTGGAGATCGACCCCGGGCACGGCCTGGCCCTGCTGGACGCGGCGCTGCCGTCACCGCACGCCGTCCTGGTGCCCGCCCGGCTCGACCGCGAGGTCCTGCGCGACCTGGGACCGGACCTCCCGCCGGTGCTGCGCGAGGTGGTGGCGACCGCCGGAGCGGGGCGGGGCGAGAACGGCCCGACGCCACGGCGGCACCGCCCGCTGCGCGAGGAGCTGGGCGGCCTGACCGCCGGTGAACGCGCCGACGCCCTGGCCGACCTGGTCCGGACCCACATGGCCGCCGTCCTGGGCTCCCGGCCCGAGGCGATCCCGGACGACCGGCCGTTCGGCGAGCTCGGCTTCGACTCGCTCACCTCGGTCGAGTTCCGCAACCGCCTCGGCACGGCGACGGGGCTGAAGCTCCCGCTCACCCTGCTGTTCGAGGCGCCGACGCTGCCCGAGCTGGTCGCCGTCCTGGACGCCGGGATCGCCCCGCCCGTCCAGGAGACCGGGCCGGCTGAGGGAATCGGGCCCGAGCCGGCCGCCGGGGAGTGCGACCAGGACGCGACGGCCCTCGACGAGGACGTGGCGGCCCTCGTCGAGGCCGCGACCGCCGAGGAGCTCCTCGACTTCATCGACCGCGAGCTCATCTGACCCCGGTCCGCCGCCCCACCCCCCACCCCCTACGACCACGAGCCCACCAGATCCCCACGGAGGACCGATCCGTCATGGCATCAGCATCGGACGAGAAGCTGCTCGGATACCTCAAGCGCCTCACCCTCGACCTGCACGAGGCGCGCGGGCGCCTGCGCGAGCTGGAGGAGGGGGAGCGGGAGCCGATCGCGATCGTCGGCATGGCGTGCCGGTACCCGGGCGGGGTCGACTCGCCCGACGCGCTGTGGCGGCTGCTGGCCGAGGGCGGGGAGAGCGTCGGCGCGTTCCCCCGTGACCGGGGCTGGGAGGAGGGGCTGTACGACCCCGAGGGCGGCGGCCGGAGCCTGACCGGTTCCGGCGGATTCCTGTACGACGCGGCCGAGTTCGACGCCGGCTTCTTCGGGATCAGCCCGCGTGAGGCGATGGCATGGACCCGCAGCAGCGGCTGCTGCTGGAGACCGCCTGGCGGGCCTTCGAGGACGCCGGGATCGACCCGGAGTCGGTGCGCGACACCGAGACCGGGGTGTTCGCCGGCCTGTCGAACCTCGACTACGGGCTGGGGCGCGGCGAGGTGCCCGAGGAGGCCGAGGGCTTCCTGACCACCGGGGCGGTGGGCGGCGCGGCGTCCGGCCGGATCTCGTACACGCTCGGCCTGCGCGGTCCGGCGATCACCGTGGAGACGGCCTGTTCGTCCTCGCTGGTCGCGCTGCACCTGGCGGTCCGGTCGCTGCGCGGCGGCGAGTGCGCGATGGCGCTGGCGGGCGGGGCGACGGTCATGTCCACCCCGCAGCTGTTCACCGAGTTCACCAGGATGCAGGGCGTGGCGCCGGACGGCCGGTGCCGCCCGTTCTCGGCCGGGGCCGGCGGCAGCGGGCTCTCCGAGGGCGTGGGCGTGCTGCTGCTGGAACGGCTGTCGGACGCGCGGCGGCGCGGCCACCCGGTGCTGGCCGTGGTGCGCGGCAGCGCGGTGAACCAGGACGGCGCCAGCAACGGCTTCACCGCGCCGAGCGGGTCGGCGCAGCAGCGGGTCATCCGGCAGGCGCTGGCGGACGCCCGGCTGTCGCCCGGCGACGTCCAGGTGGTGGAGGCGAGCAGCACCGGCACGGAGCTCGGCGACCCGATCGAGGCGCGCGCCCTGCTGGCCGCCTACGGGCAGGACCGGGACCGGCCGCTGCGGCTGGGCTCGCTGAAGCCCAACATCGGGCACTCCCAGGCGGCGGCGGGCGTCGCCGGGGTGATCAAGACGGTGCTGTCGATGCGTCACGGCACGCTCCCCGCCACCCTGTACGCGGACGAGCCCACCCCGCACGTCGACTGGTCGGCGGGCGCGGTCGAGCTGGTCGCCGAGCGGGCCGCCTGGCCGGGGACGGCCGGGCCCAGGCGGGCCGGGGTGTCCTCGCAGGGCATCAGCGGCACCAACGCCCACGTGATCATCGAGGAGGCCCCGGCCGCCTTGGAGGCGGGGGAGACCGGGGACGGGGAGGCCGGTCCGGGCGGGCCGCGGCTGCTGACCCTGTCCGCCAAGTCGCCGGCCGCGCTCGCCGAACTCACCGACCGCTACACCGAGTTGCTCGCGGGCGACGGGCCGGGCGCGGACGGCGGGTCCGGCTTGGCGGCGGTCTGCCGGGCCACCGGCCTCGGCCGGGCGCACTTCCCGCACCGGCTGACGGCCG
>NZ_LFVW01000974.1:0-2782 GCF_001182915.1 Kitasatospora sp. MY 5-36 | reverse complement strand
CCGCCTACCCGGCGGCGCCCTCCGGCGTCCCGGCCCGGGTCCCGGTGCAGCGCGGCGCGCGCGGCACCACCTCGCTCAGCGAGCTGCTGCCCGCCACCGCCCCCGGCGTACTCGTCCCGGACCTGCCGGTGCTCGCCGACGACGGCACCCCCGACCACCTGCACGCCCGGCTCGGCACCACCTTCCTGCTGCTGCTGGTCGCCCCCGGCACCGCCGTCTGGTCCTCCGAGCACTGGCTCGGCGCCGGCCTGATGCCCCGCCTCGCCGAGGTCGCCGCCGCGCTGCCCGTCCCCGCCGAGGTGCTGGTCACCGAGGACTACCCGGGCGCCGGGCCGCACACCGTCCTGCTGATCCGCCCGGACGGCCACCTGGTCGGCACCACCCAGGGGGCCGTCGCCGAGGACCTGCTCGCCCTCGCCGACCGCGCCCGCGGCGGCCCGGCCACGCTCGGCCCAGCCCCCGACCCGGCCGAGCAGCCCTCGCCCCAGCAGGTGGACTCCCCGAGCTGAGGCCTCCGGGCCGCGGCGGGCCACGGTCTCAGCCGGCCACCGCCGTGGCCCGGCTCTCGCGGACCACCGTCACCCGGATCTGGCCCGGGTACGTCAGCTCGGTGGAGACCTGGCGGGCGACCTCACGGGCGATCAGCTCCGCACCGAGGTCGTCCACCGCGTCCGGACGGACCATCACCCGCACCTCGCGGCCCGCCTGCATCGCGAACACCTCGGCCACGCCCTCGTGCGAACGCGCGATCTCCTCCAGCCGCGCCAGCCGCCGGACGTACAGCTCCAGCGACTCCTTGCGCGCACCCGGCCGGCCGCCCGAGCAACCGTCCGCGGCCTGGGTCAGCACGGCCGTCACGGTGCGCGGATCGACCTCGTTGTGGTGGGCGGCGATCGCGTGCACCACCTCGGCGGACTCCCCGTACCGCCGGGCGAGCTCCGCGCCGACCGCGGCGTGGCTGCCCTCCGACTCGTGGGTGAGCGCCTTGCCGATGTCGTGCAGCAGCGCCGCGCGCCGCACCGGCTCCGGGTCCACCCCGAGCTCGGCGGCCATCATCCCGGCCAGGTGCGCGGACTCCAGCAGGTGCCCGAGCACGTTCTGCCCGTACGACGCCCGGTAGCGCAACGAGCCCAGGGTGCGGACGAGTTCGGGGTGCACCCCGTCGACCCGGGCCTCCAGCAGGGCGTCCTCGCCGGCCCGGACGCAGCTCTGCCCGACCTCCTCGCGGCTGCGCTCGTACAGGCTCTCGATCCGGGTCGGGTGGATCCGGCCGTCCTCGACCAGCTGCTCCAGGGTGAGCCGGGCGGTCTCCCGGCGGACCGGGTCGAAGCAGGACAGCTGCACCGACTCGGGGGTGTCGTCGATGATCAGGTTCACGCCGGTGACCGCCTCGAAGGCGCGGATGTTGCGGCCCTCGCGGCCGATGATCCGGCCCTTCATGTCCTCGTTCGGCAGCCGCAGGACGGTGACGGCGCTCTCCGCGGTCTGCTCCGTCGCCAGCCGCTGGACCGCCCCGGCGACGATGTCCCGGGCCCGGCGCTCGCCCTCCTCCCGGGCCTCGCGCTCGATCTCCCGGACGGTGACCGCGGCCTCCCGCCGGGCCGAGTCCTCGGCCTCCCGCAGGAGTTCGGCGCGGGCCTGCTCGGCGGAGAGCCCGGCGGCCCGCTCCAAGGCCGCCGCCCGCCGGGCGACCAGCGCCTCGGCCTCGCCCCGGGACTGCTCCAACTCGGTGGAGCGCTCGGCCAGTTCGTCCTCCCGGCGGCGCAGCCTGCGCAGCTCCTCGGCCATGTCCTCCTCGCGGCGGGCCAGTTCGGTCCGCTGGCGGGCGGACTGCTCCTCGGCCCACCGGCGGGCCTGCTCGGCCTCGGCCAGCGCACCGCGCCGGGCCGCCCGGAGCCGCCTGATCGCCAGCCCGGCGGCGGCTACGACCACCAGCAGCAGGAGTGCGGCCGATCCGGCGACCGGCACCAGTGAGCCGCCCGGGCCGGTGCCCGCCGAGATCCCCATTCCCGCCCACTCCCCCGTCGCCGCGCGCGCCGCCGTCCGGAGGCGCCCCGGGCACTGAAGGCGAGGCTAGGTGGGGGTCACGGGAGGGTCAAGAGTTGACCTGGTCCACTCCAAGACACCTACAGAACTGCCACTACTCCCGACCCGACGGTTCACTCCACTCCTCTTCCAGCGCGCTGCGCACCACCCGGAACGCCAGTCCTTCGGAGTAGCCGCGCCGGGCCAGCATCCCGACCAGCCGCCGGGTGCGCACCTGGGTGTCCAGCCCCCGGGTGGACCGCAGCTTGCGCTCGACCAGCGCCCGGGCCGCGTCCGTCTCGTCGTCGTGGTCGAGTTGGGCGACGGCCTGCTCGACCAGGTCGGCGGCGACGCCCTTGGTGCGCAGCTCCTGGGCCAGCGCCCGCCGGGACAGGCCCCGGACGGCGTGCCGGGACTCCACCCAGGCCGCGGCGAAGGCCGCGTCGTCGATCAGCCCGACCTCTTCGAGCCGGGTGAGCACCGCGTCGGCGGCCTCCTCCGGGATCTCCCGCTTGCGCAGGGCGTCGGCGAGCTGCTTGCGGGTCTTGGCGGCGCCGGTCAGCAGCCGCAGGCAGATGTCCCGGGCGCGGGTCTCCGGGTCGGCCGACTCCTCGGCCTGCTTCCGGGAGGTACGGCCGGAGCCCTCCTCCCCGGGCAGCCCGGTGGCGGAGCGGCCCCGGCGCCCGCCGCGACGGGAGGCCGAGGCGGCCACACCCCCGTGACCGGCCGCCTCGCCGCCGCCGCGGCCGCTCTCCAC
>NZ_LFVW01000973.1:0-2792 GCF_001182915.1 Kitasatospora sp. MY 5-36 | reverse complement strand
GGGTACGGCGGCCAGCGCGAGCGCGGCGGTCGCGCAGACGGCGGCGGCGGTGGCGGGGAGGCGGCGGCTGAAGCGCATGGGAAAACCTCTTCCTCGGTGAGGGGCGAGAAGACGTCCTCTCGCGCGCTCCCGAGCGGTGGGGGCCGGGGAGCGCGCGGCGTTTCCGGGTCCACAGGGTCCAGCCGTGACCGCATGCCGTCAAGGCGATCGGACGAACTTGCTGACATTTCGTCAACAAGACCGTCCGCGCCGACGACGCCACGGCGCCGCGACGCCACGGCGCCCGGGGCTTGCGGCGCGGGTCTTCCCTCCACCCGCCGGGAACCGCCACTGTGGTGGACGCGGATCCCTCGGACGGGGTGGGTGGAGTGGGCGACCAGCACGAGACGCACAACAGGATCAGCCAGAGCACCATCCACGGCAACGTGTTCATGGGCGGCGTCCTCACGCTGATGGGCGGCCGCAGACCGCGCCTGCGGCTGCTGATCGCCGTGCTGAGCGTGCTGGCCCTGCTGGGCGCCGGCACGACGTACTGGGCGCTGACCGCGACGGAGGGCGGCAAGGGGCCGGAACTCGGTGCCCACTACGACCCCGAGCACGCCGACGCCGACTCGACCACGGTCGTCCCCCGGGTCGTCAGACCGACCGACCCGCCGGCCGTCACCGGCTGCGAAGCCGCCCGGACGTGGGCGCACGCGCAGGGCGGTACGGACGTGGGCGCGTCGCCGCTGTCGGTCTCGATGGTCGGCAACGGCCACACCGTGGCGATCGAACAGGTGCGGGCGACCATCGTGGGCGAGCCCCGCGACCCGCTGCCCGGCACGGTCGTGGACTGCGCCGGACAGGGGGAGGGCAAGAAGATCGACATGGGCGTCGACCTGGACTCCCCGAACCCGGTCGCGCTGATCGGGGCCGCCGGACCGGTGTCGTTCGCCCCCTACTTCACCGACAAGTACCTCTACCTGGAGGACCGGAAGCCCGAGATCGTCAGCCTCACCGTGCTCGCGACCCGGCACAGCTACGACTACGTGCTCACGGTCGAGGGCACCGTCGACGGCAAGCGCCGCACCTGGACGCTGAAGGACGGCGACCGCCCGTTCCACGTCTCCGGGGTGCGCAGGGAGTCCGGCACCGAGCTGTCGACCCACGGCAGGGGCTGGGAGACGAGCTACGGCACCGGCTCCGGCGAGCGCATCCGGTGCAACCCCTGCTACGACCAGGACCAGCAGGAGATCCCGGGCACCACGGTCGCCGTCGCTCCGGCCGGCTACAGCTTCCCCTCCAAACCGGGATACCAGCCGGGGGATCCGATCGCCCCGCCGAAGGACCGGCCGACCGCGCAGACGCCGCCGCTGACGGTGGACGGGCACGACGCGGAGTCCGTCGCGATCGCCTGGGCCGTCACCTCGGGCACCTTCGACACCTCCCGCGGCGACGCCGGGCCGGCGGCCGTCCTGAGCCGGTCGCGCCGGTACCTGACTTCCGAACTGGCCGCCGCCGGCGGCGGGTTGACCGCCTGCGAGGAGAACGGGTCGGCCTGGCCCGCCGACCTGACCGCACGCCGGGGCTGGTCGCTGGTCAGATGGGTGGTCGCGGGGCCCGCGGCGGGCCGCTTCGATCCGCGCGACCTCACCGGCGAGGTGGTCGAGCTGGAGGTCGCCGTCTACTGCACCTACGCCGCCGAGGAGGGCTGGTTCCGAACGCCCAGGCAGTCGTACACCCCGCGACTGACGCTCCGACGCGGGCCCGACGGCGGCTACCTGATCTCCGACATCGGCAAGGTGACCTACGACATCCCGGCGCTCACCGACCCGGCCCCGCAGCCCTGAACGGCCCGCCCCGAGTGCCGCGCCCCGAGGGCCTGTCTTCGAACTCGCGTCTGCGAGAATCCCGGCATGGCTGAGCACGAGAGCGACCACGGCTACCTCCTGGACAACCGCCAGTCGGAGGCGGGCATCCGCTTCGGCGCCCTCGCCGAACTCTTCGACCCGGTGACCTTCCGGCACGTCGACGCCCTCGGGATCGGCCCCGGCATGCGCTGCTGGGAGGTCGGCGCGGGCGGCCCCTCGGTGCCGCTCGGGCTCGCCGAGCGGGTCGGCCCGACCGGCGCGGTGGTCGCCACCGACATCGACGTCTCCTGGACCGCCCCCGCCGCCGGCGGCGTGATCGAGGTGCTGCGCCACGACGTGGCCGCCGACCCGCCGCCGCCCGGCGGCTTCGACCTGGTGCACGCCCGGCTGGTCCTGGTGCACGTCGCCGACCGCGCCGAGGCCCTGCGCAGGATGGTGCGGGCGCTGCGCCCCGGCGGCCGGCTGCTCCTGGAGGACGCCGACCCGGCCCTGCAACCGCTGCTCTGCCCCGACGAGTCCGGCCCCGACGAGCGCCTCGCCAACCGGCTGCGGACCGGCTTCCGCACCCTGATGGCGGGCCGCGGCGCCGACCTCGCGTACGGGCGGACGCTGCCCAGGGCGCTGCGCGAGGCGGGCCTGGTCGACGTCCAGGCCGACGCGTACTTCCCGATCACCTCGCCGGCCTGCGCGGTCCTGGAGGACGCGACCGTCCGGCAGATCCGCGGACTGCTGGTACGGGAAGGCCTCGCGACGGACGAGGAGATCGACCGCCACCTGGCCAACGTCGCGACCGGCCGGCTCGACCTGGCCACCGCCCCGATGATCTCGGCGTGGGCGCGCCGCCCGTGATGTCCCCCGGGCCGCCGCCCGCAGGCCTGGACGGGGCCGGGGCCGGCGCGCTGCTCGCCGAGGTGCGGGCCTCCGCCGGGCGGGTGCTCGCCA
>NZ_LFVW01000972.1:0-2799 GCF_001182915.1 Kitasatospora sp. MY 5-36 | reverse complement strand
CCGGGCGTCGTGCACCCGCTCCAGCAGCGCGGCGCCGGCCGCCCGGGGGACCACCACCAGCACGGTGTCACCGCGCCCGGCCTCGGTGAGCCGCCGCAGGTCGTGGGTCAGGTGGGCCGGGGCGTCGGCCGGCGGGCTGTGCCGCAGCAGGGTGGGCGCCAGCCGGGGGACGTCCGACCAGGCGGCCTCGTCGTCCAAGTGGGCGGCCAGGTGCCAGGGTTCGTACGCCTCGGTGCCGACCAGCAGCAGCCCGCTCGCGCTGCGGCGTTCCACGGAGCGGCGCAGCGCGCCGGCGAAGCCGCCGACCTCCTCCAGCCAGCCCGTTCCCGTCAGCCGTTCCCGGAGTGCCGAAACTCTCACCGCGTCCATGCGGGCCAGGATGTCCCGCCGGGCCGGGGATTTGGCAGGATCGGCCCATGACTTCCCTCGATTCAGCGACAAACCCGGCCCACGAGGTCCCGGACGTCTCCCAGCTGGTGGTCGGTGTCCTCGGTGGCACCGGCGACCAGGGGCGAGGACTCGCCCTGCGGCTGGCCAAGGCCGGCCAGCAGGTGATCATCGGCTCCCGCGACGCCGCCCGGGCCGAGGCCTCGGCGGCCGCGCTGGGCCTCGGCGTGCGCGGCGCCGACAACGCCACCGTCGCCCGGGAGAGCGACGTGGTGATCATCGCGGTCCCGTGGGACGGCCACGCCGCCACCCTGACCGCGCTGCGCGAGGAGCTCGCGGGCAAGATCGTCGTCGACTGCGTCAACCCGCTGGGCTTCGACAAGCAGGGCGCGTACGCGCTGAAGCCGGAGGAGGGCAGCGCCGCCGAGCAGGCCGCCGCGCTGCTGCCGGACTCCCGGGTCACCGCCGCGTTCCACCACCTCTCGGCGGTGCTGCTGCAGGACGAGTCGGTGGAGAGCATCGACACCGACGTCATGGTGCTCGGCGACGACCGGGAGGCCACCGACGTCGTCCGGGGCCTGGCCGCCCGCATCCCCGGGATGCGCGGCATCTTCGCCGGCCGGCTGCGCAACGCCCACCAGGTCGAGGCGCTGGTCGCCAACCTGATCTCGGTCAACCGCCGGTACAAGGCCCACGCGGGCCTGCGGATCACCGACGTCTGAGCGGATCCGGGCAGAGGCGTGTCGACCTCACCCCTGGACCCGGTCCGGAGGTGAGGTCGGCGACAATGGGTGGCGGCCGTGACCCGGCCGCCCGCACCCGTTCTAGGAGCCCTCCGCCATGCCTCGCACGTCCCGCTTCGCCCTGGCCGCCGTCGTCCTCGCGCTCGTGGCCCTGGTGGTCTCGCTGGTCCAGGGCTTCTGGCTGGGCCTGATCTGGCTGCCGCTGGCCGGCGTGGCCAGCAACGTGCTGTGGATGGACCGCCGCCGGGCCAGGATCGCCGCCGCGACCGCGGCCGCCGAGCAGGGCTAGTTCTTCCAGAAGCTGAACAGGTACCGGCCGAGCGTCGCGTAGTCCTGGTCCACGCCGAACAGGTTCATCAGGCCGTGGACGATCCCGAAGAAGAACTCGTTCACCTGGGGCTGCCACAGCAGCGCGAACACCGCGAGCATCCCGTACGGCGCGAACGGCTCGATCGCGCGCCGGGTCTGGTACGACAGCCAGGGCTCGACGATGCCGTAGCCGTCCAGTCCGGGCACCGGCAGCAGGTTCAGCACCGCCGCGCTCAGCTGGAGGAAGCCGAGGAAGCCCAGCGCGCCGGAGAACGGCGAGATGATCAGCTCGTGGCCCTCCCAGAACGCGTGCACGGTCGGGTCGTCCAGCCAGCCCGCGCCGATCGGGACCAGCAGCGCCGCCGCGATGAGCAGGTTGACCAGCGGGCCGGCCGCCGAGATCAGGCTGTGCTTGAGCCGGCCCTGGATGCGGTGCCGCTCGATCCAGACCGAGCCGCCGGGCAGGCCGATGCCGCCGAGGATCACGAAGACGATCGGCAGCACGAAGCTGAGCAGCACGTTGGCGTACTTCAGCGGGTTGAGCGTGAGGTAGCCCTTGGCGCCGACGCTGATGTCGCCGCCGTGCAGCGCGGTGCGCGCGTGGGCGTACTCGTGCAGGCAGAGCGAGACCATCCAGCCCGCGACCACGAACAGGAACACCCCGAACGAGGCGTTGCCGTAGCCCTGGTACACCGCCCAGCCGGAGGTGCCGAGGACGGCCAGGAGCACCCAGAACACCGGGCTGATCCGGCGGTCCTCGCTGCGGGAGCGCGGCGTGGCGGCGAAGGTCATGGTGTGGGTGCTCCGTGGGCAGAGGGAACGGGAAGGACCGGCAGGGACCGATCATGCCGGGCGGGCCGGTGGCCGGACAAGCCGCCTCCGGTGAACGTCCGAGGGCCCGGGGTCGGTTCCGCCGGGGCGCCGGGCCCTGCACAATTGTGCGGCCCTTCCCCCGCCGATCGACCAGAATGGTCCGGTGCACTACGGCATCCTCGGAACCACGACGGCCCACCACGACGACGGCACCCCGGTACCGATCGGCGGCGCCCGGCTACGGGCCCTGCTCGCGGCCCTGGCCCTCCGGCAGGGCCGGCCGGTGCCGGCCGACCTGCTGGTGGACGAGGTGTGGGAGGCCGAGCCGCCCCAGGACTCCTCCGCCGCGCTCCAGACCCTGGTCGGCCGGCTGCGCCGCACCATCGGCCGGGACGAGGTCGGCTCCGGCCCGGCCGGGTACTGGCTGACCGGTCCGGCCACCGACCTCGCCGACTTCCAGCGGCTGACCGGCGAGGGCCGCCGCGCCCTGGACACCGGGGACCACGCGCTCGCCGCCGAGCGGCTGGGCGCCGCCCTGGCGCTGTGG
>NZ_LFVW01000971.1:0-2808 GCF_001182915.1 Kitasatospora sp. MY 5-36 | reverse complement strand
CGAGCTCCCGCCCGTACGCGGCCAGCGCCCCGGCCCGTTCGGCGTTGCGCGCCACCACGGTGAGCCGGCGCAGCGGCCGGACGGCGAGCAGGGCGTCCAGGTGCCCGTACGCCTGCGGCCCGGAGCCGAACAACACCAGGTGCTCGGCCTCCGGCACGGCCAGCCGCCGCAGCGCGGCCGCGGTGACGGCGGGCGTGCGCAGCGCGGTGAGCGCGGCGCCGTCCAGCAGGGCGAGCGGCTGGAGGGTGGGCCCGTCCAGCAGCAGGTAGCTGCCGGTGATCCGGGGCAGTCCGGCCGACGGGTTGGCGGGCGCGACCCCGGCGATCTTCACGCCGGCGTACGGCCCGGCGGCGGCCGGCATCATCAGCAGTTCGCCGGCGGGCACCGGTACGGCCGACCGGGCGGGTGCCGCCTCCGGGTCGAACCCGTCCAGCAGCACCCGCTCGATCGCCCCCACCGCCCCGGCGGGCCCGACCCCGCCGGTGCCCGGCACGGCGTACTGGAGCGGCACAACCGCCGCGCCGGGCACTTCGGTTGGCTTCACGGCTTCGGTCGCACGCACGGTGGTCACAGCAGGAACCCCGCTCCCAGGTCGTCGTCCGGCTCCAGCACGAAGCCGTGCTCGCCGGTGCGGAAGGCCGTCCCGCCGACCTCGGTGACCACGCCCTCGCCCTGCGGGTCGCCACCCGGGAGGACCTGCCCGCTGAAGACCGTCCCGATGATCGACTCGTGCCGCAGCGGCTCGCCCGGGGCCAGCCGCCCCTCGGCGGCGAGCACCGCGAGCCGGGCGGAGGTGCCGGAGCCGCAGGGCGAGCGGTCGATCTGGCCGTCCGCGAAGACGGTGACGTTGCGCTGGTTCAGCACCCCGTCCACCGGGGGGAGTTCGTCGTGGAGGATGACCCCGTAGACGCCCGACAGCCGGGCGTCCGTCGGGTGGGCGACCGCCTCCGAGCCGGCCAGCGCGGCCCTGATCTCCCGCCCCACGGCGGTGAGTTCGGGCAGCTGCTGCTTCTCCACGGCGAGCCCGAGGGCGGCCGCGGGCACCGAGGCGTAGCAGGCGCCGGAGTGCGCCACGGCGACCTCCACGGTGCCGCGCGAGGTCTCCACCGGGAGCTTCAGCGCGGTGACCCGGCTGGGCACGTTGCGGAAGGTCACCCCGGTGGTCCGCCCGCCGGCGCGGTGCACCAGGGCGGTGACCCGGCCGGACGGCACGTCGATCCGCACCCGCGCCACGCCGTCCGCGGGGGCGGCCACCAGTCCGGAGTCCACCGCCCAGGCGCCGAGCGCGATGGTGCCGTGCCCGCAGGCGGTGGAGTAGCCGTCCTTGTGCCAGAACAGCACGCCCAGGTGCGCCTCGTCGTCGTCCGGCGGGACCAGGAAGCCGCCGTACATCCCGGCGTGGCCGCGCGGTTCCCGGCTGAGCAGCTGCCGGACCTCGTCCAGCGCGCTGGGCCGGGGCGCGGTCGCGCTGCCGCCCGCGCCGAGCGCGATGGCCCGGCGCTCGGCGACGGTGTCGCCGGGGATCGGGGGCACGCCGTCCAGCACGATCCGGAACGGCTCGCCGGCCGTGTGGTAGTCGACCGTCCGTACGAACATCAGAGCGCACCTCCGCCCGGCAGCACGCTGACGGTCCGGCTGACGGTGTAGAAGTCCAGGGCGGCCTGGCCCTGTTCGCGGTCGCCGTGGCTCGCGCCCTTGGCCCCGCCGAAGGGCAGGTGGAAGTCGACGCCGCTGGACGGGGCGTTGACCCGGATCATGCCCGCGTCCAGCCGGTCGGCGGCGGCCAGCGCCACGTCCAGGCTGCGGGTGTGCACCGAGGTGGAGAGGCTGTGCGGGGTGTCGTTGGCGAGCGCGATGGCCTCGTCCAGGTCGGCCGCGGCGTGCAGCACCGCGATCGGGCCGAAGAACTCCTCGCGGGCCAGCGGGTGTTCGGCCGGCACCTCGGCGAGCAGGGTCGGCTCGACGTACCAGCCGGTCCGCTCGGGCACCCCGCCGCCGGTGAGCACGCTCGCCCCGGCCTCGACGGCCGAGGAGACGGCCCCGGTCAGCCGCTCCCGCGCACCGGCGTTGATCACCGGCCCGCAGACCGCGTCGTCGACCGCCGCCAGCGCCTTGACCAGCGCCTCGCGCAGCGGCTCGTACGCGGCGCCGACCGCGATCACCCGGCTGGTGGCGGTGCACTTCTGCCCGGCGTACCCGGCGATGGCTGCGGCGATGTGCCCGGCGGCCTGCGCGATGTCGGCGTCCGGCAGCACCAGCGCGGCGTTCAGCCCGCCGAGTTCGGCCTGCACCGGTACCCCGCGGTCGGTCGCGGCCCGCACCACGGCCCGGCCGACGCCGGTCGAGCCGGTGAAGGAGACCACGTCGGCGGCGTCGACCAGCGCCGCGCCCTCCTCCGCCCCGCCGGGCAGCACCGTGAACACGTCCTCGGGCAGCCCGGCCAGCTCCGCCAGCCGCAGCGCGCAGGCCGTCGCCTCGGGGGCCGGCTTGAGCACCACCGCGTTGCCGACGGCGAGGGCCGGCGCGGCCTTCCAGGTCGGGATCGCCAGCGGGAAGTTCCACGGCGCGATCAGCCCGGCGACCCCGTACGGGCGGCGGCGGGTGAGCAGCAGCCCGGGGCCGGCGGCGGTCTCGTGCACCGCACCGGACGGCGCGTACGGCGCCTGCGCGTAGTAGCGCCAGATCGCCGCCGTGCGGGCGACCTCGCCGAGCGCCTCGGCCAGCGGCTTGCCGACCTCGCGCACGATCAGCGCGGCCAGCTCGTGGGCGTGCGCCTCCACGGCGTCCGCGATCCGGCCGAGCGCCGCC
>NZ_LFVW01000970.1:0-2811 GCF_001182915.1 Kitasatospora sp. MY 5-36 | reverse complement strand
CGCGCCCCGGCCCACCGGCACCACCCGCACCGGCCCGGCACCCACCGCGCGGCGCGGCGGCACCGGGCGGCCTGAGCACCCCCGGTAGGTCGCGGGCCGCTAGGAGGCCAGGCCGAGGGCGGCCATCCGCTTGGTGTGCGCCTCGGTGATCCGGTTGAACATCTTGCCGACCTCGACCAGGTCGAAGCCCTGCACCTGGACGCCGCCGACCAGCAGGTTGGACAGCGCGTCGCGCTCGGCGACCACCCGCTGGGCCTGGCTGAGCGCCTCGCCCATCAGCCGCCGGCCCCACAGGGCGAGTCGGCCGCCGGCCCGCGGGTCGGCCTCGATCGCCTGGCGGACCTTGTCGACGGCGAACTGGGCGTGGCCGGTGTCGGACATGACGCTCAGCACCAGGTCGCGGGTGTCGTCGTCCAGCCGGACGGCCACCTCGCGGTAGAAGTCGGTCGCGATGGCGTCGCCGACGTAGGCCTTGACCAGGCCCTCCAGCCAGTCCGAGGGCGCCGTCATCCGGTGGAACAGCTCCAGCGGCTCGACGAACGGCCGCATCGCCTCCTGCGGGTCGGCGCCGACCTCGGCGAGCCGGTCGTGCAGCCGCTGGTAGTGCTGGAACTCGGCGGAGGCCATCCGGGCCAGCGCCGCCTTGTCGGCGAGGTCGGGCGCCAGCTTGGCGTCCTCGGCGAGCCGCTCGAAGGCGCTCAGCTCGCCGTACGCGAGCGCGCCGAGCAGGTCGAGCACCGCCGCCCGGTAGCCGGGGTCGGCCGAGCACGCGGCCCAGTCCCCGATCGAGCCGGCCGCCGCGTCCTGCGTCTCACCATGGGTCTCCATGACCCGCAACTTTAGTCCCGCCCGCCTGTCCGCCCCACCACCAGGCACGCCCGGGTGACCGCCCGGACCGGCCGCTCCGGTGGCAGTTGCCGGGGGCAATGTCAGACGCGTCACGTGTTCGAGTCGTCGCCTGACTGTATGGTGGTACGGAGCCCGTCGTGTTCGCATGGTGTCACCGCCGTCTCGGTACCCCGCGCGAACCCTCCGTAGCGGCACCGTCCAACCGGACGTGTCCGCACCGGTGGCACGGGTACTCACGTACGCGGATGCCCGGTCGGAGAGCCGATCGGCTCCGACCATGGCTTGGACCTCAAGCCTTGGCACCGCATCAGTGGCCGAGCGAGGGCCGCCGAGACCACGCCCCGAGGCGGAGGTCCCGCGCAGGTCCCTCACGGGAATCCTCCCCGACGCCGCCGGCGACGCGCCCCGCACCGGGCAGCGCGCACCGGCCGGCCGCAGGGACCGGCGCGGTTGTGCGTCCGCGCAGCTGTACCAGGGCCGTCCAGGCCCGTAGACAGCCGCGCGGCTGCCCGCCCGCCGCTCGCTCTCGGCCCTTTCGAAAACGGAAGAGGCAGCACCCTGTCCACCACCGCTGAACCCATCAAGACGACCTTCCGGGACCTGGGGATCCTCCCGGAGACCGCCGAGGCACTCGAGTCCGTCGGCATCGTCCACCCCTTCCCCATCCAGGAGATGACCCTCCCGGTCGCGCTGACCGGCCACGACGTCATCGGCCAGGCCAAGACCGGCACCGGCAAGACCCTCGGCTTCGGCCTCCCGCTGATCGAGCGGGCCATCGTGCGCGCCGACGTGGACGCGGGCCGGGCGACCGAGGAGCAGCTCTCCGACTTCCCGCAGGCGCTGATCGTCGTCCCGACGCGCGAGCTCTGCACCCAGGTCACCAACGACCTGCAGACCGCCGGCAAGGTCCGCAACGTCCGCGTGCTCGCGGTCTACGGCGGCCGGGCGTACGAGCCGCAGGTCGAGGCGCTCAACAAGGGCGTCGACATCGTCGTCGGCACCCCGGGCCGTCTGCTGGACCTCGCCGGGCAGAAGAAGCTGAACCTGTCGAAGGTCCGCGCGCTGGTCCTGGACGAGGCCGACGAGATGCTCGACCTGGGCTTCCTGCCCGACGTCGAGAAGATCATCACCATGCTGCCGGCCAAGCGGCAGACCCTGCTGTTCTCGGCCACCATGCCGGGCCAGGTCATCAGCCTCGCCCGCCGGTACATGAGCCAGCCGACCCACATCCGGGCCGCCGCCCCGGACGACACCGGCGCTACCGTCGCCAACATCGAGCAGCACATCTTCCGTGCGCACTCGCTGGACAAGGTCGAGATGGTCTCGCGCATCCTGCAGGCCGACGGCCGCGGGCTGGCGATGATCTTCTGCCGCACCAAGCGCACCGCCGCCGACGTCTCCGACCAGCTGACCCAGCGCGGCTTCGCGGCCGGCGCGGTCCACGGCGACCTCGGCCAGGGCGCCCGCGAGCAGGCCCTGCGGGCCTTCCGCAACGGCAAGGTCGACGTGCTGGTCTGCACCGACGTCGCGGCCCGCGGCATCGACGTCGAGGGCGTCACCCACGTCATCAACTACCAGTGCCCCGAGGACGAGAAGACCTACCTGCACCGGATCGGCCGCACCGGCCGGGCCGGCGCCTCCGGCACCGCCGTCACCCTGGTCGACTGGGACGACATCCCGCGCTGGAAGCTCATCAACAAGGCGCTGGACCTGTCGTTCAACGACCCGGAGGAGACCTACTCCACCTCGGCGCACCTGTACGAGCTGCTGAAGATCGCGCCGGGCACCAAGGGCATCCTGCCGCGCTCGGAGCGCACCCGCGCCGGGCTGAACGCGGAGGAGGTCGAGGACCTCGGCGAGACCGGTGGACGCGGCGCCCGCGCGCCCCGCGGCGGTCGCGGTGGGCGCGGCGGCCAGGGCGGCTCGGACCGTCCGGGCGCCGGCTCCGGCTCCGACCGTCCG
>NZ_LFVW01000096.1:0-25318 GCF_001182915.1 Kitasatospora sp. MY 5-36 | reverse complement strand
ACGACGGCGGTGAGGCTGCGCCAGGCGACGTCGGAGGCCACGGGCGGGCCGTCCGGCCCCTCCTGGGCGCCGTCCCGGCGCGGGCCCTGGCGGCCGAGCCGGACGCCGGCCCGCACCACCACGTCCTCGCGCAGCATCCGGGCCAGCTCGTGCGAGAAGTCGATCAGCCCCTGGAGGGCCGGGCCGTCGGCCCGCAGCGCGCGCAGCGCGGCCGAGCCGACCTCCCGCCCGGAGGCGCGGCGCACCCCGTCGGCGAGGGCCTGCTTGGACACGAAGTGGAAGTAGAGGGCCCCCTTGCTCACCCCGGCCCGGCGGCTGATGTCGACCAGGCTGGCGGCCTCGAAGCCCACCCGCGCGAAGGTCTCCGCGGCGGCGAGCAGTACGGCCCGCCGGGTCCGCCCAGCCCGCTCCTGCTTGACCACTGGCCCCCTCCGGACTCGGCCGGGCGCGATCCCCGCCCCACCCGGCTGCTGTCGGCACGGCCCCTGCGGGGGCGGCGCTCGCATGCGGACGGCACCCTCCGAAACCGCATGGTTGGTATCTAATCTAGCGCTTGCTTCGCCCCCGCCGTCCAGCGGGGACGGCCCCCCACCGATGGTCCGAGGCCTCCCGAACGGGCATTCCCGCAGCCCAGGGGGCAGGTAGCGTGGCCGGGCCGGAGCGCTCGGCCTGGGCACCCCAGCCGCCGAACACAAACCGGGTGGTATGTATGTTTTGCTCGGACGGCCGTGGCGGCCGCTCCGACCGACACCCTGAAGCGGGGGCCCGTCATGCCATCGATCGTAGAGCCGGACCCGCACGATCCGTACGCCCACCCCGGCCCGGGCAGCGCCGGCGGCTTCGGGTTCGACGACGGCCCCACCACCGGCTACGACTTCCACCACGGCCCCGCCACCGGCTACGACTTCCACGACCGGACCGTCTCCCGGCACCTGGTGCACCGCGCCTCGGTGTCCGAGGTGTTCCTCACCGGCTGGCAGGCCACCGGCCCGTACGACTTCCTGCTCGGCGCCCAGTGGCCCCGGCTGCACGGCTTCTACCGGCTGCCCGGGGACCGCTACCACGACCCGGTGCTGCTGGCCGAAACGATCCGGCAGACCGGGCTGCTGATCGGCCACGCCGGGTTCGGGGTGCCGCGCGGCCACCACTTCATGATGGAGGACCTCTCCTACTCGCTCGACGGGACCGGCCTGCCGGGCCTCGCCGTCACCGCCGGCCCCGCCTCACTGATGCTGGCCGTCGGCTGCGAGGACGTCCGGATGCGGCACGGCGAGCTCGCCTCGCTCCGGGTCTGCGTCGACGTCACCCGGGACGGCCGGCCGATCGGCCGCGGCAGCGGACGGCTGCGGGTGGTCTCCCCCGCCTCGTACGCCCGGCTGCGCGGCCCCGCGCGGCGCACCCTCCCACCGCGCCCGCCGGCACCCGCCGCGCCCGAGCTGGTCGGCCGCGCACAGCCCGCGGACGTGGTGCTCAGCCCGACCCTGGCGCCGGACACCTGGCTGCTGCGCGCCGACGCCACCCACCCGGTGCTGTTCGACCACGAGCTGGACCACGTGCCCGGGATGCTGGTGCTGGAGGCCGCCCGGCAGGCCGCCCAGCGGCTGCGCCACCCCGAGCCGGTGGTCCCGGTCGAGCTGGTGACCTCCTTCGACCACTACATCGAGCTGGACCGGCCCTGCTTCGTCCGGGCCGCCCCCGAACCGGCCCCCGGGCCGGCCGCGGCGGACGGGCGGCTCGCGGTACGGGTCGAGCTGCTCCAGGACGGCCGGACGGCGGCCGAGTGCCTGCTGCTCACCGTGCCGGTGGACGGACCGGCCGAGGGCCCGAGAGTGCCGGTCCGGCGGGACGCCTACGACGGCCGCCCCGCCGTCCCGGGCCCCGCCGTACCCGGCCCTCCCCTGCCGGGCCTCGGGGGCGCCCGGCTGCCGCTGGCGAGTTAGGGACGCCCCGGGCCCGTCAGGCGGCCACCAGGGCGGCCGGCCGGCCCGCGTGCATCACGCTGAGGTTGGTCGCCAGCCGGACCGGGTCCTGGGACAGCCAGAGCCGCAGCGCCGCGCCCAGGGCCGCGCTGGCCGACTCGACCCGGACGTCGGTGATCTGCGCGATCCGGGCCGCGCCCGGCACCAGCAGATCGGCCAGCGGGGTCGGCAGCCACACCGTCAGGGCGCACGGCGCGGGCACGGCCAGCGCCCCCAGCAACCGGTAGGCGTCCCCCGGCGCGCTGAGCGTCGGGATGATGTCCAGCAGCGCGTCGGACACCACCTCCGACACGTCGCTCCGGTGTCCCTGGGCGAGCCTGCGGAGCAGCGTGCGCTCGGCGGCGGTGATTCGGACGGTCAGCATGACCTCGTCGCACTCCATTGCGCGATTTCCTCCTCAGTTCCCTCTCGCACCGGCCGGCGGCCGGCGCGCACTACCCCGTTTCACACATCGGCCCGGCTACCTGTGGGAGAGAGCCGGGCCGGTGGGTGATCGTGTGCCCCGGTCAGATCCCCGCGTAGGAGTGCTTTCCGGTGACGAAGATGTTCACCCCGTAGTAGTTGAAGAGCCAGCAGGCGAACGCCGCCAGCGCCAGGTAGGCGGCCTTGCGGCCCTTCCAGCCGGCCGTCGCACGGGCGTGCAGGTAGCAGGCGTAGGCGACCCAGGTGATGAACGACCAGGTCTCCTTCGGGTCCCACTCCCAGTACTTGCCCCAGGCCGCCTCGGCCCAGATCGCGCCCGCGATGATGGTGAACGTCCACAGCGGGAAGACCAGGGCGTTGATCCGGTAGGACAGCTTGTCGAAGGTGGACGCGGCGGGCAGCCGGCGCCAGATCGAGGCCGAGGTGCCCAGCGGGCCGGTGGTGAGGCCGGCCGCCGTCCGCTTCTCGAAGGACTCCTTGCCGAGGTACAGCAGCGTGGCGATGAACGCCGCGTAGAAGGCGCCGCCGCAGAAGATCGCGGTGGAGACGTGGATCGCCAGCCACGGCGAGTGCAGCGCCGGGACGAGCTGCTCGGAGTCGGTGTACAGCACCGTGGTGGCGATGCCGAGGGTCAGCAGCACCGCGAGGACGACCGGCAGGCCGAGCCAGCGGACCTTCTTCTTCGCGGCCAGCAGCACCAGGTACGCGGCCGTCATCGCGAAGGCGAAGGCGCAGGAGAACTCGTACATGTTGCCCCACGGCCAGCGGGAGACCGACAGGCCGCGGGTGATGATGCCGCCGCCGTGCAGCGCCAGCGCCAGCACGGTGAGCGAGACGGCGATCCGGCCGGCCAGGTCGGCCCGCACGCTTGTGCCGGCCGCGCCCGGGCCGTCCTCCTCCTCGGCGCCGCGCCCGGTGGTGACCACCGTCGCGCCCTCGCCCGCGATCGCGGTGCGGGTGAGCGTCGTGGTGCCGCCGCCGGCCCCGGCCACCGTGACGGTGACCTTCTTCGCGGCCTTCTTGTCCGCCGCGGCGACGGTCTCGCCCAGGCTGCCCGCCTGTTCGGTCGAGCGGACGGCGACGGCGCCCTTGCTGCCGAAGGTCCACTCGATCATGTGGGCGAACATGGCGAGGGTGTAGACCACCATCGCCGAATAGATCAGCTTGTTGGAGAGGTCGGCCAGCTGTGGGTCGACCGCCGAGGCGAGATGCACCGTCTACTCCTTGGAGTTCTGGTCGGCAGGGACTGCGGGTTCCGGGGAGGCCGCCGGGACTGTGGGGGTCCCGGTCTCCTCGGGTACGTCCGTTTCGGTGTCGGCGTCCTCGTCCGCGGAGGCCGGGGTGCCGTCCTCACCTTCGGGGGCCGGGACGTCGTCCTCCTCGTCCTCGGAGGCGGGAGCGTCGTCCTGGAGGTCGACCGCGAGCTCCGCCAGCTCCTCGGCGATCTTCGCCGACTCGCTGCGGGCCAGGCCGGCCAGCTCCACCTGGGTGCCGCCGCCCGGCAGGGCGACCGCCCGCACCCAGATCCGGCGGCGCTGGATGAACAGCGAGCCGATCAGGCCGAGGATCGCGAGCACGCCGCCGCTCAGGGCGATCGCGTTGCCCGGACGGTGCGAGATGTTGAAGCTGGCCCACTGCTTGTAGCCCTCGAAGGTCACCGAGCCGTAGCCGTCGGGCAGGTCCCAGGCCTGGCCGGGCTTGAGCCGGGCCTTGGCCGGCTGGCCGTCCTGGGTGAGCTGGGTGAGCTTGCGGGTGTTGAGCTGGTAGACGTTCTGCGGCAGGCCGGAGTCGGTGCCGAGGTCGCCGGCGAAGGCGTTCAGCACGAGTTCGGGCTCGGCGTCACCGGGGAACAGCGAGACCGGGCCGGTGCCCTCGAAGCTCAGCGGGGCGGTCGGCAGGAAGAAGCCGGAGAAGCCCATCTGGGTCTTGTTGCCGTCGGGGCCCACGCCGTAGTCGGAGACCTTCACGACACCGGTGGAGGTCAGGTTGCCGTCCTGCGGCAGGAACGGGACGGCGCCGCGGTAGACGACCTCGCCCTTGCCGTTCTTGACGCTGACGAACGGGGCGTAGCCGTGGCCGATCAGGTAGACCTTGCTGCCGCCGATCTCCAGCGGGTGGTTGACCTCGATCGTCGACTTCCTCAGCTTCGACTGGTCGCTGCCCTCGTAGTACTCGACGTTCGCGGTGAACTGCCGGGCGGCGCCGATCTGGTCGCCCTTGGTCTGGAACTTCGAGGTGAAGCTGTCCAGCTTCAGGTAGAAGGGGTCGAGGTCCTGGTTGCCGTAGAACCGGGTGCCGTTGAAGTCGTCGAGCTGGGTGATGGTGTTGGAGTAGCCCTCGCCCTGGACCATCAGCTTGCCGCCGGTGCCCGAGGCCAGGCTGGCCCAGGCGAAGCCGCCGAGCAGCGCGAACAGCGACAGGTGGAACAGCAGGTTGCCGACCTCGCGCAGGTAGCCCTTCTCGGCCGCCACCGCGCCGCCGGACAGGTGGGCGCGGAAGCCCCGCTTGCGCAGCAGCCGGTGCGCGGCGGCGTTCACCGCGTCGGCGTCCGCCTCGGTGCGCCAGGCCGCGTGGACCGGCATCCGGGTCAGGTTGCGCGGCGCGGCCGGCGGCTGGGAGCGCAGCACGCCGACGAACTGCCAGGTGCGCGGGACGATGCAGCCGGCCAGCGACACGAACAGCAGGATGTAGATCGCGGAGAACCAGACCGAGCTGTAGACGTCGAACAGCTGGAGCTTCTCGTAGATCGGCGCGACCGTGGCGTGCTGCGCCTTCCAGGCCTCGACCTTCAGCTGGCCCTGGCCGTTCTGGTACTGCGGGATCAGCGAGCCGGGGATGGCGGCCAGCGACAGCAGGAAGAGCAGGATCAGGGCGACCCGCATCGAGGTCAGCTGGCGCCACATCCAGCGCGCCCAGCCGAACGCCCCTATGCCGGTCGGTCCGTCGGACTCGACCGGCGCGGTGCTGAGCCGCTCGGCGGCGACGTCGTCCGGCGCCGGGGGCTGCTCGGTCTCGGTCGTGGTGTTGCTCACGGTCAGATTCCGATCTGGAAGTCGGCGGTCCAGGACTGCAGCTGGCTCAGCATCGAGTCCCAGATCCCGGTGACGAGCAGCAGACCGACCGCGACGAGCATGCCGCCGCCGATCCTCATGACGAGCGGGTAGTGCCGCTTGACCCAGCCGAAGGCGCCCAGCGCCCGGCGGAAGGCCAGCGCGGCCACGATGAACGGTACGCCGAGGCCCAGGCAGTAGAAGGTCATCAGCAGGGCGCCGCGCGCGGCGTCGGCCTGGTTCAGGGCGAGGTTCTGGACGGTCGCCAGGGTCGGGCCGATGCAGGGGGTCCAGCCGACGCCGAAGACCACGCCCAGCAGCGGCGCGCCGAGCAGGCCGACCGACGGCCGGCGGTGGGAGCGCACCTCGCGCATGCTCAGACCGGGGACGAGGCCCATGAAGGCGAGGCCCATCACGATCGTCACCGCCCCGAGCACGATCGAGATGACCCGCTTGTGCTCCTGGAGGGTGTCGCCGAACTGCCCGAACAGTGCCCCGCCCGAGACGAACACGGCGGTGAAGCCGAGGATGAACAGCGTCGCCCCGAGCAGCATCCGGCCGCGCCGCGCGCCGCGCGCGTCCGCGAGGTCGGCGGCGGAGAAGCCGGTCACGTACGACAGGTAGCCGGGGACGAGCGGCAGCACGCAGGGCGAGAAGAACGACACCAGTCCGGCCGCCAGCGCGATCGGCGCGGCGACCAGCAGCGCTCCGCTCTGGAGGGTCCCGGTGTTGTCGGCGAGTTGTTGCGGCAGGCTCACTGCTTCTGCTCCGCGACCACCGGCTGGAGGATCGACTCCAGCGCGTCCTCGGTGGTGCCGCCGACGGCGCGGGCGGCCAGCTTGCCGTCCCGGTCGACGATCAGGGTGGTCGGGATGGACTGCGGGTTGAGGCTGCCCTTGGGGAACTTGAGCAGCTGGGTGCCGGCCGGGTCGAAGAGGCTCGGGTAGGTGACGCCCTGCTCCTGCTCGAAGCGGACGGCGTTCTGCTTCTCGGTGTCCCGGGTGTTGATGCCGAGGAACTGGACGCCCTGGTCCTTGTACTTCTCCGAGACGTTCTGGAGGCTCTTGGCCTCGGCCCGGCACGGGCCGCACCAGGAGCCCCAGACGTTCAGCACGACGACCTTGCCCCGGTAGTCGGAGAGCTTGGCCGGGGTGCCCTCCAGGGTGTCCCCGGAGATGTCCGGCGCGTCCCCGCGCTTCCCGGCGTCCGCCTTCGACAGGTTGGTGCCCTTGACCGTGACGAAGCCGACCTGGCCCTCGCCGCCGCCCGACGAGCCCGAGGAGGAACAGCCGGTGAGGGCGAGCGCAGCGGCGGCGACGGTGGCGGCGGCTGCTGCGGCGACACGGGGACGGGGGCGCGTCATGGCAGACATGTGAAAAGTTTCGCATGGAGTTCCGGGCCGGTTCGCCGGGGTCCTCCCTTGCGCGTCGCACCCCTTCTGACCTGCGACGAAATCGGGTCACCCGGCAGTCGCCGGGTGACCCGAAGTCATACTTACACGCCGCTTACGGGAGGCTAGGCGCCGAAGCTCTTGCCCACCGGCTTGTCGCCCTTGCGGCCCTTGCCCACCAGGTGCGCGGGCAGCAGGTCGCGGGCCGGCTCGCGGTAGCCGACCGAGACGATCCGGTCGCCCTCGAAGGTGAAGCTGGTCAGCGAGGCCAGCGAGCACTGCCGGTTGCGCGGGTCGTGCCAGAGCCGGCGGCGCTCGGCGAAGGAGCGGAGGATCCAGATCGGCAGCTGGTGGCTGACGCAGACCGCCTCGTGCCCGCGCGCGGCGTCCCGGGCCGCGCCGATCGCGCCCATCATCCGCACCGCCTGGTCGAGGTACGGCTCGCCCCAGGACGGCTTGAACGGGTTGGTGAGGTACTTCCAGTAGCCCGGGTTCCGCAGCGAACCGTCGCCGACCCCGAAGGTCTTGCCCTCGAAGACGTTCTCCGCCTCGATCAGCCGCGCGTCCACCGCGATGTCCAGGCCGTGCGCCTCGGCGATCGGCGCGGCGGTCTCCTGGGCCCGCTCCAGCGGGGAGGCCACCACGTGGGTGACGTCCCGGTCGGCCAGGTCCTCGGCGACCCGCTCGGCCATCTTCCGGCCCAGCTCGGACAGGTGGTAGTCCGGCAGGCGCCCGTACAGGACGCCCTCCGGGTTGTGCACCTCGCCGTGCCGCATCACGTGGACGACGGTGATCTCTTTCGCGCTCACTTCTCGACTACTCCTGGGAATCGGGGTACGGGCCGCGGCGGTCAGGCCGTGGCGGCGGCAGCGGCGCGCGCGGCGGCCGGCAGGGCGGCGGCGATCCGCTCGATCGCCCGCTCGTCGTGGGCCGCCGAGACGAACCAGGACTCGAAGGCGGACGGCGGCAGGTAGACGCCCTCGGCCAGCATCGCGTGGAAGAAGGCGGTGAAACGGTACGCCTCCTGGGTCCTGGCCTCGTCATAGTTGGTGACCGGGGCCTCGGTGAAGAACACCGAGAACATGTTCCCGGCGGTCTGCAGCCGGTGCGCGACGCCCTCCTTGGCGAGCGCGTCGGCGACCAGGCCGGAGACCTCGGCGGCGACCTTGTCCACCGTCGCGTACGCCTCGTCGGTGCAGCCGCGCAGCTGGGCCAGGCCCGCCGCGGTGGCGACCGGGTTCCCGGACAGGGTGCCCGCCTGGTAGACCGGGCCGGCCGGGGCCAGGTGCGCCATCACGTCGGCGCGGCCGCCGAAGGCCGCGGCCGGGAAGCCGCCGCCCATGACCTTGCCGAAGGTCAGCAGGTCCGGCGCCCAGCCCTCGTGCGCCGCCTCCAGGCCGTACCAGCCGGCCTTGGAGACGCGGAAGCCGGTCATCACCTCGTCGGAGATGAACAGCGCGCCGTTCTCCCGGCAGAGCCGGGCCAGGCCGCCGTTGAAGCCGGGCAGCGGCGGGACGACGCCCATGTTGCCGGGCGAGGCCTCGGTGATCACGCAGGCGATCTCGCCCGGGTGGGCGGCGAACGCCTGCTCGACGGCGGCCAGGTCGTTGTACGGCAGCACGATGGTGTCGCCGGCCTGGGCGCCGGTGACGCCCGGGGTGTCCGGCAGGCCGAAGGTGGCGACGCCGGAACCGGCGGCGGCCAGCAGCGCGTCCACGTGACCGTGGTAGCAGCCGGCGAACTTCACCACCTTCGCGCGGCCGGTGAAGCCGCGGGCCAGCCGGATCGCGGACATGGTGGCCTCGGTGCCGGAGGAGACCAGGCGGACCTGCTCGACCGGGGCGACCCGGGCGACGATCTCCTCGGCCAGCTCGACCTCGCCCTCGCCGGGGGTGCCGAAGGAGGTGCCGCGGGAGACGGCCCGCTGGACGGCGTCGATCACCGCGGGGTGCGCGTGGCCGAGGATCATCGGACCCCACGAGCACACCAGGTCGACGTACTCGCGGCCGTCGGCGTCGGTGAGGTAGGGACCGGTGCCGGACACCATGAAGCGCGGCGTGCCGCCGACCGCGCGGAAGGCGCGCACCGGGGAGTTGACGCCGCCGGGCGTCACCACGGAGGCGCGGTCGAACAGCGACTGGGACTGGGGGGCTTCGTAGGGGTAGCTCACAAAAGACATGGTCTCAAATCGTGTCCTCACGCTCTGCATGTCCGACCCGATCATCTGGAACGATGATCCGGGCACCGTTGTCTGTACGGTTGTCCGTACAGCAGGGGCCGCTGACTTCACCGGACCGGGGACCAGTCAGACTGTGTACACAGAGTGCACAGGACCTCCGGTCTGTGTGCAGGGGTGTGGAGAGGACTGCCGCGTACCGCGAATGGGTACGGCGGCGCATGACGGGTAAGGAGCACGTCCGGTGGGCACCGGACGTGCGGGGGTCTGTCGATTCCGGCGAATTCCGGTGAGGATGGTCCGAGTGTCCGAGGCGCAGGACGGTTACGACGAGGCCGCGGGGGGCTCCCGCAGGCCCGCCGAGACCGCACGCGGGGGTACGGGAGCGGGTACGGGTCGTGGTCGTCGCGGCGGTGAGAGGCGGGGTGAGGGACGCGTGGGGGTGACCTACAAGTACTTCGGAGCCCCGGACCGCGCGACGGCCGCCAGAGTCCCCACCGCCCTCGGGCCGGGCGGGCTCGGCCTGGAGGCCGGCGAGCTCGGCGCACTGGGCCGCCTCGGCGACCTGATGGAGACCAGCGGCTCCCCCACCGGCCACCTCTCCACCAAGATCAAACCGGAGACGATGAGCGCCATGGTGCTCACCGGCATCCAGGGCGTCCCGCTGCACCAGGTGCCGCCGCTGGAACTGGTGGTGCTGCACCCCGACTACGCCGTCGTCCAGCTCCCCCACAACGTCGTCGAGCCGCTGCGCAAGGCCGACGAGACCGAGCTCGGCGCCGCCGCCTTCATCTGGTCCACCGTGCCGGACCGGCGCGGGCCGCGGGACGCGTTCGTGATCTACAGCATGCTGCACGAGTGGCAGGACTTCGCCAACCGGCTGCACGAGGCCGGGCACCAGCTGTACTGCCTGGTCTGGCCGTAGCACCCCGGGGTCCGGTCCGCCGTTCGAACGCGGGCCGGACCCAGACTGACCCTTCGAACACCGGTCGCATTCAAGCGAGTTGACGGACGGTCGGTTCCGGCGACTATCCCCGGGAACGGCGGGCGCGGCGGACGGTGCGTTCGACCTCGACGGGCTCCGCGAGGTGGCCGTCCACCAGGTGGGTCAGGGCCGAGAGGAACACCTCGCGCTCGGGCTGCGGCAGCGACTCCAGCAGCTCGCGGTGCACCCGGTCGGCGATCGCGCTGCCCCGCACCACGGCCCGCTCGCCCGCCTCGGTGACCGAGACGATCCGGGCCCGCCGGTCCGTCGCGGACGGACGGCGCTCGGCCAGGCCCGCCTTCTCCAGTTCGTCGACGGTGACCACCATGGTCGTCTTGTCCAGGTCCGCCAGCTCGGCCAGCTGGATCTGGGTGCGCTCGCCCGCCCGCGCGTGGAACAGCACGCAGTAGGCGCGCGGGGTGATCCCGAGCTCGGTGAAGGCGGCCGCCATCCGGGTGGCCAGCACGTGGCTCGCGTGGTCCATCAGCCCGGAGATGTCGCGGATCTGGCGCACGGGCGGCGGGGTCGTCGTCATACGTCCGAGGTTAGCAACGGCCCGTCTGCTGCCGGATGATCCCGTTGCCAACCAACGCCGGGTCTACGGGATGCCCAACTCGAACAGCGCATAGCCCGCGTACCAGCCCGCCGCGAGGACCGGCATGGCCAGCAGCCCGGCCAGCGAGGAGGTCCGCAGCTTGCGCAGCGCCACCGCCAGGCCGATGCAGAGTGGGAAGGCGGGCAGCAGGTAGCGCGAGATGTTGCCGAAGATCTGGTTGCTGCTCAGCGCGGTGATGATGGTGAGCGCGGTGTAGACCCACAGCACCAGCGGCGGCCGGGTGCGCCAGAGCAGCACCAGCAAGCCGGGCAGGGCGATCAGCAGGGCGATCGCGATCAGGTCCGGGACGGGGTTGGACTGCCAGAAGTCCCAGTGGCCGGTGATCACGTCCATGATCGTGCGCAGGGTGGAGGCGCCGCCGTCGAAGTAGCGGTTCCAGGCGCCCTGCTGGAGCTTGAAGTAGCCGCCCCAGTCGCCCATCTTCCAGCCGACCCAGGCGACGTAGCCGATCAGGCCCCACGGGGTGATCAGCATCGCGGTCAGCGGGCGGGCCACCCCGTCGGTGCGGCGGACCAGCGCGACCAGCGCGGCGATCGAGACGGCGGCGATCAGCGCGGCGGCGGTCGGCCGGTTGAGGCCCGCCACCAGCGCCAGCAGGCCGGCCGCCACCCAGCGGCGGGTCATCACGCAGTAGCAGGCCCAGGCGGACAGCGCGACGAACAGCGAGTCCGAGTAGACCGCCCACTCCACGCCGGAGCCCGGGAACAGGCCCCAGAGCACCGCGGCGATCACGCCCGCTCGGAAGCCGCCCAGCCGCTCGGCGACGGCGAAGATCCCGGCCGCGGCGACCAGCGAGGCGATCACCGAGACGACGATCCCGGAGCCGTACGGGCCGAGCCCGGTGACGGCGCCGACCAGCCGCATCAGCCAGGGGTAGAGCGGGAAGAAGGCGGCCGAGTTCTCGTAGTAGGTGGCCAGCGGGAAGCCGTGCAGCGGGATCAGCTGCGGGTTGTACCCGTTCTCGGCGATCCGCTGGTACCAGATGCCGTCCCAGGTGCCCAGCACGTCCCAGGCGTGGGCGCCGCCGCCGCGGCCCGGCTGCTTCTTCAGGTAGTCGCCGGTGTGCGAGAGCAGCAGCAGGAAGACGGTCAGGCCGATGGCCTTGACCACCGCGTACGCGCCCAGCGCGGGCGCGAAGCGGTCCACCAGTGCCCCGAACCGTCCGGACGCCGGGCCCGTCCGTTCCTCGGGGGCCTCCGCGGGCGCCGCCCCGGGCGCTCCGGGCTGGGTGCTGGACGACTCGGTGCTCGATGCCGTGCTCATCTGGTCTGGGTACTCCCCGCCCCGCTCGTGGTCCGCGCGGCTCCGGCGCAACGATTTTCCCGTGAGCCTACGGCACGACCCCGAACCGACGGCCCCTGGCGCCCTCCGGACCGGCGCGCAGCACCACGCCACCCGTGCCGAGCACCACACCGGCCCGGTCGTGCACGCGGCCGCCGCCGCCCGGGTGGGGGCGGCGGCGGCCGGGGCCTCAGGACGTGCGGGGCGGATCAGCCGTGGACGTAGACGATGCCGAGCTTGGTGAGCTGCCAGAGCTGGTCGGCGGCGCCGGTGTCGGCGGCGAGTTCGACGTACGGGTTGCCCTTGGCGTCGAGGGTGGCGCCGGCGGCCAGGACCTTGCCCTGGTCCTGGGAGTCGGCGATCTTGTAGCGGCCGTTGCCGGCCGGCTTGAACACCCAGTGCTGGTTGCCGCCGCCGGTGCAGCCCCACTGCTGGATCCGGGTGCCGGGGGCGGTGGAGGCGGCGTTGGCGTCCAGGCACATGTTCCGGTTGCCGCTGAAGTCGAGCTCGTAGCTGCCGCCGGCCTTCGCCTCCAGGACGAAGGACTGGTTGAGCCCGCCGGTGGCCGGATAGGTGATCGCGGCCCGGCCGTTGGTCGAGTCGCCGTAGCTGCCGCCGCCGGTGAGGTCGAGCGCGTTGCCGCTGGCCGCGTTGGTCAGCTGGTACCAGGCGCCGTCCTCGGGGACGTCGCCGAACGGCTGTCCGGGTGTGAGCGGCTGGATCGAGGTGGTGTTCTGCTGGTTGAGGGTGCAGTACGCCTGCGCCAGCTCGGGCCGGGCGTAGAACTGGCCGAGGCAGACGCCCTCGCCGCGGTAGCCGGCCACCCGCAGGTGGTACGACTGGCGGACCATGTTCATGCACAGCCCGGGGATGCCGATCTGCGAGTCGCAGCCGTTGCGCACCCACTCGGAGAGGTTGATGACGTCCCCGTTGGTGTACTCGTACGGGGAGCTCGTCCACTCCGCGCAGACCTCGTGGCCGAAGGCGACCCGCCGCTGGTCGAGGTACCGGACGCCGGGCACCTGCTCGGCCGCGCCGCGCAGCGCGTCGCTGAGCGTCGGCACCACCCAGTTGTGGCCCCAGGCGAGGTCCTCGGGAAAGGCCGGGCAGCCGTCGGCGACCTTGCCGAGGTAGTCGTTGCGCCGGATGTCCGGGGTGATCGGGTTGAAGTACGACTGGTAGACCAGCTGGTACGAGGAGTCGGCGTAGCCGGCCCGGCGCATGGTCTGACGGATGTTCTGGAGCGCCGCGACCACCTTGGGCTGGACGCCCTTGGCGCGCCGGCGGATCTCGTCGCTGCCGATGGTGTCCCGGCAGCCCTGGTCCTTGGGGATCGGGAAGTACTGCGCGAGGCAGTGCATCATGATGCCGCTGAAGTCGAAGTCGTCGTTGGCGCCGATCGTGACGACGACCATCTTGACGTCGTACTTCGCCGCCGTGTCGGCCAGCTTGACGTCCTGCTTGGGCTCGCCGAAGTCGCCGCTGCCGGGGCCGGTGACCTTCGCCAGCTCCGGGTCGCTGACCAGGTCGCCGGTCTGGGCGCCGGAGCAGGCGAGGTCGATCGGGGTGACCCCGGGGATGTCGGTGACGAAGATCTCCGACTTGGGGTGGCGGTGGCAGTAGTTGGTGGGGCTGTCCGTCTCCGGGAAGTAACCGTCGTTGGTGTCGGTGCCGGCGCCCTCCCCGGAGATGGCGCTGTCGCCGAGGGCGACGACCGCGGCCGGTCGGGTGGCCGCGGGCGCGGCCGGGGCGGGGTCGGCCAGGGCGGCGGGGGCGCCGGCCAGGCCGAGGGTGGCGAGGAGGGTTCCGGTGGCGAGCAGTGCGGCGCACCGGGAGGACCCGGTGCGTGTCCGCCGCGCCGCCGACCGTGGGGACCTGGTCACACGCGTCTCCTTGCGGGGGTGGGGGGCCGCCCGGGCGGGGCGCCGAGCGGCGCGGAGCAAGAGAGGAGCAGAAAAGGTGAGCAGGTCTCGCATTCTAGGTACTGACAAGTAACGCAACAAGGCTTGTGACACCACCGGGAACTGACGGGGCGTCGCCGCCCCGGCACGACGAAGAGCCGCCGCCCCACGCCCCAGGAGGGAAGCGCGGAACGGCGGCTCGCACCGGCCGAACCGGGTGCGGGCTCAGCCCACGTTGGCGCACTTGTTGCCGAAGGCCGGGTTCAGCAGGCCGATGATGTCGATGGTGTTGCCGCAGACGTTGACCGGAACGTGCACCGGGACCTGGATCTGGTTGCCCGAGATGACACCGGGGGAACCGGCGGCAACGCCCTGGGCGCCGGAGCTGGCCATCGCGGTACCGGCGCCGGTGGCAACGATGCCCACCACGGCCGCGCCGACAGCGGCGGTCTTCTTGATGCTCATACGAGCCTCCTGACTGTTCGACAGATATGCACGGGGAGTGCGACATCTAGAACGAGACCCCACCGGACCGGTTGCGACGCTCCCCGCACTGTCACCCATCCGGCCCAACGGCGCCGCGGACCGGGCATTCGGGTGATCGGAGGGTCCGACCGTTTCCCCGCCCGCGGTGCCTCGTTCTCCCTGACGGAACCCGGTCTCCACCGGCCCCTACGCACGAATCGAGTACCGCCCATGCGCAAGCACGCCCACGCCGTCGTCGGCATCGCGGCCACCGGCGGCTCGGTCGGCGCGGCGGGCCTCCCCTACCCGGCGTCCGGCAATCCGCGCCGGAACGCCTGACCGGAATTCCAACCGTCGCGCCTTTGTCTGAAGCCTTTCCCGGCCGTGCGGGAATCGCTTCGCGGGGCATCGCGACACGGCCGCCGCGGCCACGCCCGAGCCATGGGCGGAACACGCCGGTGTGCGCCGCCCGAGTGACAATCACGGAAATCCCTACAGCCTTCGGGTGAGTATTCGTGCTCGCCCGACTCCCGACATTTCCCTTCCGTCGGGCAGAAATCGGAGGAATGACATGCGCAACTTCAAGAAGGCCGCCGTCCTGTCGCTGGCCGCGAGCGGCCTGGTGCTCGGCGCCGCCGGCGGTGCGGTCGCCAGCTCCGGCGCCGAGGGCGTCGCCGCCGGTTCCCCCGGTGTGCTCTCCGGCAACCAGATCCAGATCCCGATCCACATCCCGATCAACCTGTGCGGCAACAGCATCGACATCATCGGCCTGCTGAACCCGGCCTTCGGCAACCAGTGCGCCAACGTCGGCTGAACCCGCGGTCGCCACGTCGGCGACAGCTGATTCACCGAGCCCGTGCCGTGCCCCGCAGCGCCGGGGCGCGGCACGCTCCACCCGTGTGTGATCGAGGAGATCAACCCCCCATGCAGAACATGAAGAAGGCCGCCGTCCTCTCCGCCGCCGCAGCCGGCCTGGTGCTGGGCGCGGCGGGCTCCGCCGCCGCCAGCGCCGGCGCCGAGGGCGTGGCCGCCAACTCCCCCGGTGTCGTCTCGGGCAACCAGATCCAGATCCCGGTGCACGTGCCGATCAACCTGTGCGGCAACAGCATCAACGTCATCGGCCTGCTGAACCCGGCCTTCGGCAACGCCTGCGCCAACGTCGAGGCCGTCCCGCAGCCCGCGGACGACTGCTGATCCCGATCGGCACGCGTACCGGCCGTCCTGCCCCCCGACCAGTCGGCCGGGGGGCAGTTCGGCGTCTCCGGACAACCGTCCGGTACCTCCGATCCACCGAAGGGTGATCACGATGGTTTCGAAGAAGAGCGCGGCCGGCCTGGCCGCCGCCGTGGGTGCCGCGGTGCTGCTCGGCGCCGGTTCGGCGCAGGCCGCCACCGCCCCGGGCGAGGCCCCGGCCGGCCCGGCCAAGCTGACCAAGACCGACCTCGGCCAGGCGCTGGGCGGGACGACCACCGGCCTCGGCTACGGCGTCGCGCCGATCAAGAGCCTGCGGCTGGACCCGTGGGCGAACTCCTCGGCCGACTTCCTCAACAACGGCGCGGCCCTCCAGCCGGACCAGGGCCTGCCCGCGATCGGCACCGGGACGCTCACCGGCCCGCTGAGCGCCGGCGGCGGCGTCAAGGACCTCCCGCTGGTCGGCGGGCTGACCGGCGTCCTGCCGGGCTGAGCACCCTACCGGGCGCGCGAGAGCCCGGCATCCCGCCGCGCGGCCGGGGTGCCGGGCTCTCGTACCGGATGGGATCCCGGGGTCAGAGCCGGGTCAGAGCTGGGTCAGGTCGGTCAGGCCGGTCTGCCCCACCACGGTGGTGGCGGTCGTGGTGGTGGTCCCGGCCAGGGCGCCCGCCGTGTCGGTGAGGGAGAGCCGGCTGTCGTCGCCGCCGAGGCTGGCCTTGGCCCCGGGGATCACCTGCACCGCGCCGGAGACCAGCCGCGGGTCGATCTCGTCCACCTTCAGCCGGCCGTCGGCGAGCTGGCCGGCGCCGTCCCGGGCGAGCGAGAGCGGCTGCCCGAGGGTGAGCCCGGGGGTCTTGGCGTGCAGCGGGGCGGCCGGGGCGTCCAGCAGCACCTTGCCGAGGTCGGCGCCCTGGTCGACCAGCGGGAGCGGCAGCTCGGCCTTGGCGCTCGGGCCCACCTTGCCGGTGGTCAGCTGGGGGACGATCTGCTCCGGGAGCAGCGCCCCGTCGGAGCTGGTGGTCCGGCCGGGCGCCGGCGGCATGAGCAGCGAGGTCGGGATGCCGGCCGTGAGGCGGCTGCCCAGTGGGGCGAGCGGGATGTCCGCGGGGACCTGCTGGGTGGCCAGCGAGTCCTCCAGGGCGCCCACCTGGTCGGGGCCGATCGGGGCGGCGGCAGAGGCCGCCCCCTGGGAGGCGAGCACACCGGCACCGACCGCCAGCAGCATCACGCCGGCCCGCTTGGAGAACTTCATGCTTTTCACCGTTCTGCTGTCCGTACTGGGGATCACTGGGAGCGGCTGCGGGGGCGCAGCCGGAAAGCGTTCTGCTCAACGAGTGACCGGGAGCTCGGATTGCGGCCGTTAACCGGTTCGGCTTAATAATCCGACCGGATTCCGTTGACCGTCGCGCCTCCGGGACTCTTTTCCAGAATCCCCGTAACCTTCCGTGCCGTCATTCTTTGATCTGAACGTCAGTGACTGCCGACCGGGTCTGAGCGTTCTCAGCGCCGTACGCAAGGAATCCAAAGAGCATTTCAGAGAGGGATCTCCCATGATCCAGAAGTCCTTCGCCGCCGCCGGCCTGGCCGTCGCCGCGCTGGCCGGTGCCGCCGGCCCGGCCTCGGCCATCGGTGACGCGGACGGCGCCGCCGCCTCGATCGAGGGCAACGGCGGCACCAACTTCACGGGCACGGTCGGGAACAACAGCCCGAACTTCCACTTCCTGGACAACCCGAACATCTGCCTGCCGGAGATCCACAACATCGCCGTCGGCGTGCTCGGTGTGGCAGTCCCGGTCGAGGTCCCGATCGCCAACAACGGCGGTCGGCAGTACTGCACCGTCGGCCAGGGCACCCAGAGCCAGGGCGACGGCGGCGTGTCCCACCTGATCGGCTGATCGGTCGCCGCCCTGATCTCCCTGCACCACCCGCTGTTCCACCTTCGAATCGCCCCCCGATTCACCCCGAGAGGAAAACCAGAAATGATCAAGAAGTCCCTCGCCGCCGCCGGCCTGGCCGCCGCCGCCCTCGCGATGTCCGCCGGCTCGGCCTCCGCCATCGTCGACTCGGACGGCGCCGCCACCTCCGTCCAGGGCAACGGCGGCACCAACCACACCGGCACCGCCGGCAACGGCAGCCCGAACAGCCACTTCCTGGACAACCCGAACATCTGCCTGCCGGAGGTCCACAACATCGCGGTCGCCGTCATCGGCATCGCGGTTCCGGTCGAGGTCCCGGTCCTGAACAACCAGCCGAAGCAGATCTGCAACGTCGGCCAGAACACCCAGTCCACGGGCGACGCGGGTGTCTCGCACCTGATCGGCTGATCACGGGGCACGGCACGGTCGGAGGGCCCGGGGAGGAACACCTCCCCGGGCCCTCCGGGCTGTGCGGACAAAGTGTCCGGCCGACCGCCGCAGCGCGGTCCGGCCGGGTGAGCGGCGGGCCGGTCCGGACCGCCGGATGTGAACACGTGTCAGAGCGCCCGTGGGGGCGCTCCCAGAGAGAGGGCAGTTCCATGAAGAGCAAGCTGGCCAAGGCCGCCCTGACCGCCGCCGCCGCACTGGCGCTCGCCGGTGCCGCCACCCCGGCCTTCGCCCACGTGGGCTTCGTCGGCGGCGGCGAGCTCGTCGCCTCCGCCGACCAGCCGTTCCTGGCCGGCGGGGGCTTCGGCCTCGCCCATGCCGGGGACACCGCCGCCGGCGGCTTCGGTGGCGGCGCCGCCACCTCGACCGACCTGGTCGGCGGCGGCGCGGGCTTCGGGCACGCCGGCGACGTGGGCTTCTGAGGCCTGCCGGACACGGCCTAGCGGGAACCGGGAAGGCCGGGCCGCTCCCCCACGGGAGCGGCCCGGCCTTCCGCCGTACGGGGTCCGCTACTTGAGCATCGCGGCGGCTTCGAGGGCCCAGTAGGTGAGGATCTGCTCGGCGCCCGCGCGGCGGATCGAGGTGAGCGTCTCCATGATCATCCGCTCCCGGTCGATCCAGCCGTTCGCGGCGGCCGCCTCGACCATCGCGTACTCGCCGGACACCTGGTACGCGGAGACCGGCACCGGGGAGGCGTCGGCGACCTGGCGCAGGATGTCCAGGTAGGCCATGGCCGGCTTGACCATCACCATGTCGGCGCCCTCGGCGAGGTCCTGCTCCAGCTCGCGCAGCGCCTCGCGGGCGTTGGCCGGGTCCTGCTGGTAGGACTTGCGGTCGCCCTTGAGCGAGGAGCCGACGGCCTCGCGGAACGGGCCGTAGAAGGCCGAGGCGTACTTGGCGGTGTAGGCGAGGATGCCCACGTCCTGGTGCCCGGCCTCGTCCAGCGCCCGCCGGACCACGGCGATCTGGCCGTCCATCATGCCGGACGGGCCGACCAGGTGGACGCCGGCGTCGGCCTGCACCCGGGCCATCTCGGCGTAGCGCTCCAGGGTGGCGTCGTTGTCGACGCTGCCGTCGGCGGCCAGCACGCCGCAGTGGCCGTGGTCGGTGTACTCGTCCAGGCAGAGGTCCGACATGACCACCAGGGAGTCGCCGACCTCGGAGACCACGTCCCGGATCGCCTGCTGGAGGATGCCGTCCGGGTTGGTGCCCTCGCTGCCGACGGCGTCCTGCACCTGCGGGACGCCGAACAGCATGAGGCCGCCCAGGCCCGCCTCGGCCGCCTCCACCGCGGCCTTGCGCAGGGTGTCCCGGGTGTGCTGGACCACGCCCGGCATCGACGTCACCGGGACGGGCTCGCTGACGCCCTCGCGGACGAACAGCGGCAGGATCAGCTCCGCCGGGTGCAGCCGGGTCTCGGCCACCAGCCGGCGCATCGCCGGGCTCTGGCGCAGCCGACGGGGGCGAACGTACGGGAATTCAGCGGACACGGCTTCTCTCTCCGAACGGTTGTGCAGTGCCGGGGGCGACGAACGGCCGCCCCCGGCAGCATAGTTAAGAATCCTCAGCGGGCCTTGCGACGCGAGCCGGGGCGGCGCTCGCTGGGCCGGTAGACCGGCTCACCGGCGGCCGTCGCGGTGTCCCGGCGCTTGGCACCGAAGTCCGCCAGCGCCTGGGCCAGCGCGGCCGCCGACGGCGCCGGGGCCATCACGTCGACCCGCAGGCCGTGCTCCTCGGCGGTCTTGGCGGTCGCCGGGCCGATGCAGGCGATGACCGTGACGTTGTGCGGCTTGCCCGCGATGCCGACCAGGTTCCGGACGGTCGAGGACGAGGTGAACAGCACCGCGTCGAAGCCGCCGCCCTTGATCGCCTCGCGGGTCTCGGCCGGCGGCGGCGAGGCGCGCACCGTCCGGTACGCCGTCACGTCGTCGACCTCCCAGCCCAGCTCGACCAAGCCGGCCACCAGGGTCTCGGTGGCGATGTCGGCGCGCGGCAGCAGCACCCGGTCGATCGGGTCGAAGACCGGGTCGTACGGCGGCCAGTCCTCCAGCAGCCCGGCCGCGGACTGCTCGCCGGAGGGCACCAGGTCCGGCTTCACGCCGAAGTCCACCAGGGCCTGCGCGGTGGTCTCGCCGACCGCCGCGACCTTGATCCCGGCGAACGCGCGGGCGTCCAGGCCGTACTCCTCGAACTTCTCCCGGACGGCGCGCACCGCGTTCACCGAGGTGAAGGCGATCCACTCGTAGCGGCCGGTGACCAGGCCCTTGATGGCCCGCTCCATCTGCTGCGGGGTGCGCGGCGGCTCGACCGCGATGGTCGGCACCTCCTGCGGCACCGCGCCGTACGAGCGCAGCTGCTCGGACAGGCCGGTGGCCTGCTCCTTGGTACGCGGCACGAGGACGTTCCAGCCGAACAGCGGCTTGGTCTCGAACCACGAGTGCGAGGCCCGGTGGGCGACCTGCTCGCCCACCACGGCTATCACCGAGGTGGCCGGGTCGACCGGGGCGGAGACCGGCGAGGGCAGCACCCGGGCGGCCTTCAGGTCCGCCGCGATGCCGGACAGCGAGGAGGTGAAGGTCCGCTGGCGGGTGGTGGTGCCGGAGAGCGTGGCGCTCAGCGCCGACTCCGGCTTGCGGCCGCCCGCGACCAGCGCGGCGGCGGTGGCGGGCAGCTGGCCCAGGGTGGTGCGGACCACCAGGGTGGTCTCCGGCGCGCCCAGGTCGACCGGGCTGCCGGCCAGCAGCGCGGCGCCGTCCACGAAGCGCACGTCGGTGCCGGAACCGGCGCGCAGCGGGACACCCGCGTACGCCGGGACGCCGACCGACTGGGCGACACCCGGGATCACCTCGAACGGGATCCCGTCGCCCGCGCAGCTGAGCATCTCCTCGGCGGCGCAGCCGTCCAGGCCGGGGTCGCCGTCGACGGTGCGCACCACGTGCTTGCCGGAGCGGACGGCCTCGGCGACCACCTTGGCCAGGTCGAAGTCGGCGCCCTCGGCGGCGGGGGCGTGCACCTGCACGCCGGCCGGACAGTGGCTGCGCACGGCGGCGGCGGTCAGCGGGTCGGCGACCAGCACGTCGGCGGTGGACAGCACCTCGACCGCGCGCAGGGTCAGCAGCCCCGGGTCCCCGGGGCCCGCGCCCAGGAAGGTGCACCGTCCGGTGGCGGGCTGTCCCGCCGGGAACAGGGCGTCGGTGGCGGCGGTGGTGGGGCTCATCGGGCTCGCTCCCCCATCAGGGCGGCCGCGCCCGCGGCGAGCAGCCGGTCAGCCAGCGTGCGGCCGAGGGCCGCCGCCCGCTGCTCGGCGGTCTCGTCGAGGACGATCGGACCGTTGGCGGACATCTTCAGCAGGGCGGTTCCGTCGGGGTCGCCGACCACGCCGTCCAGCCGCAGTTCGTTCTCCCGGCCCCAGGTGGCCAGCGCGGCCACCGGTGCCGAGCAGCCGGCCTCCAGGGTGGCCAGCAGGGCGCGCTCGGCGGCCACGGCGACCCGGGTGGGGGCGTGGTCCAGCGCGGCGAGCGCGGCGGTCAGCTCCTCGTCGGCGGTGGTGCACTCGATCGCGAGCGCACCCTGGCCGGGGGCCGGGATCATCACCTCGGTGTCGAGGTGCTGGGATATCTCGGCGCTGCGGCCGAGCCGGTTCAGGCCGGCCGTCGCCAGCACCACCGCGTCCAGCTCGCCGCTGGTCACGAAGCCGATCCGGGTGTCCACGTTGCCGCGGATCGCGACGGTCTCCAGCTGGGCGCCGCGGGCCCTGGCCCAGGCGTTCAGCTGCGCCATCCGGCGCGGCGAACCGGTGCCGATCCGGGCCGGGCGGCCGGCGCCGGCGAGCTTCTCGACCAGCTCCTCCAGGGCCAGGCCCTCGGCGGCGACCAGGGCGTCCCGGACGTCCTCGCGCTCGGGGACGGCGGCCAGCGCCAGGCCCTCGGGGGCGGCGGTGGGCAGGTCCTTGAGCGAGTGCACGGCGAAGTCGATCCGGCCCTCCAGCAGCGCGTCGCGCAGCGCGGAGACGAACACGCCGGTGCCGCCGATCTGGGCCAGCGACTCCCGGGAGGTGTCGCCGTACGTGGTGATCTCGACCAGCTCGACGGGGCGCCCGGTGACCCTGGTCACCTCGCGGGCCACCATGCCCGACTGCGCCATGGCGAGGGCGCTGCGCCGGGTGCCGAGCCGCAGGGCCGCGGTGGCCGAGGGCTGCTCCGTGATCGGTTGACCATTCATGAGGTGATCGTCCCGGTGGTACTCGTGGGATGGCTGACGGTTCATCTGGTGCCCCCGGCCGAGGGCTGGGGCGCGCCGCCGACGGGCGTGCCCGACACGGCGTGCACGGCAGCCGGGTCGAGGTCGAACAGTTCCCGCAGCGCCTCCGCGTAGGAGGCGCCGCCGGGCTCGGCGGCCAGCTGCTTCACCCGGACGGTCGGGGCGTGCAGCAGCTTGTCGACGACGCGGCGGACGGTCTGGGTGATCTCGGCGCGCGAGCGCTCGTCCAGGTCGGGCAGCCGGGAGTCCAGCCGGCCGAGCTCGGCGGCGACCACGTCGGAGGCCATCGAGCGCAGCGCGACCACGGTCGGCGCGATCCGGGCGGCCCGCTGGGCGGCGCCGAAGGCCGACACCTCGTCGGAGACGATCCGGGTCACCTGGTCGACGTCGCCGGCGCCGGGGCTGGCGGCGTGCGCGTGGGAGAGGCTCTCCAGGTCGACCAGCAGGGCGCCGGGCAGCTCGTGCACGGCGTGGTCGACGTCGCGCGGCATGGCCAGGTCCAGCAGGGCGAGCGGCTCGGGGGACCTGCGGGAGGCGACGGCGGCGGCCACGTCCTCGGCCCGGACCACCACACCGGCCGCGCCGGTGCAGGAGATCACCAGGTCCACGTCGGCGAGCGCCTCCGGCACCTTGGCGAGGTCCAGCACCCGGGCCACGTCCGGGCCGAGGATCTCGACCAGCCGCTCGGCCCGGGCCGGGGTCCGGTTGGCGATCAGCAGGTCGGTCACGCCGGAGCGGACCAGGGTGGCGGCGGCCAGCGAGCTCATCGAGCCGGCGCCGACCACCAGCGCGCGCTTGCCGGCGATCTCGCCCGCGCCCGCCGCGACCTGCTCCAGGCCGAAGGTGACCAGCGACTGGCCGGCCTTGTCGATGCCGGTCTCGCTGTGCGCCCGCTTGCCGACCCGCAGCGCCTGCTGGAACAGCTCGTTCAGGCCGCGCCCGGCGGTGTGCTCCTCCTGGGCCTTGGCCAGCGCGTCGCGCAGCTGGCCGAGGATCTGGCCCTCGCCGACGACCATCGAGTCCAGGCCGCAGGCCACCGAGAAGAGGTGGTGGACGGCGCGGTCCTCGTAGTGGACGTACAGGTGGGAGGTCAGCTCCTCCAGGTCCACCCCGCTGTGGTGGGCCAGCAGCAGCGACAGCTCGGCGACGCCGGCGTGGAACTTGTCCACGTCCGCGTACAGCTCGATCCGGTTGCAGGTGTTCAGCAGCGCGGCCTCGCCGACCGTCGCGGTGGCGGCCGCGTCGTGCAGCAGCCGGGTCGGCACGTCACCGGTCAGCGCGGCGCGCTCCAGTACCCCGACCGGGGCCGTGCGATGGCTCAGCCCTACGACGAGAAGGCTCATGCCCGCCCCCCACAGCTCTCGGTGTTCATGCGGGCATCACCGCGGAGAGATCCCCGTCGCCGCCCTTGGCGGACTTTCCCTTGGCCTGCTCGGCCTGGTCCTTGGCCGCCGGCTCGGCGGCGCCCCGGCCCTTGCCGCTGCCGCCGGCCGCGCGGCGCAGCTTGGCGGCGGCCGCCCGGACCGGACCGGGGGCGCGGTCCAGCACCGACTCGGCGCGGTCGTCCGGCTCCTCGCCGGCCTTGCGCTGCTCGTGGAAGGCCAGGATCTGGAGCTCGATGGAGAGGTCCACCTTGCGCACGTCCACGCCGTCCGGGACGGACAGCACGGTCGGGGCGAAGTTCAGGATGCTGGTGACGCCGGCCTCCACCAGCCGGTCGCACACCTGCTGGGCGGCGCCGGGCGGGGTGGTGATCACGCCGATGGAGACGTGCTGGCTCTCGACGATCGACTCCAGCTCGTCCATGTGCCGCACCGGCAGCCCGGCCGCGGTGGAACCGACCACGTGGGGATCGGCGTCCAACAGGGCGGCCACCCGGAAGCCTCGGGAGGCGAACCCGCCGTAGTTGGCGAGCGCGTGGCCGAGGTTCCCGATGCCGACGATGACGACCGGCCAGTCCTGGGTCAGACCGAGCTCGCGGGAGATCTGGTAGACGAGGTACTCGACGTCGTAGCCGACGCCGCGGGTGCCGTAGGAGCCGAGGTAGGAGAAGTCCTTGCGCAGCTTGGCCGAGTTCACGCCGGCGGCGGCGGCCAGCTCCTCGGAGGAGACGGTCGGCACCGAGCGCTCGGAGAGCGCGGTGAGGGCCCGCAGATAGAGGGGCAGGCGGGCGACCGTCGCCTCCGGGATGCCCCGGGCACGCGAGGGTCGGCGCGCGGCGCCCTGGTCGGGCGTCTGCGAACTGCTCTGTGGTGATCGGCCGATTGCCACGGTGCTCCTGTGGGTGAAGCTGGGCTTAGGCAGCCAGGCTATGTGTTTGTGAACGTGTGCACAAAGATGGTGTCCGTTTTGTCCCCGCACAGTGATGCGCATCACGCCATCGAACGCATAGCACCGGCCTGGGTCAGCACGACCTCCGGGGCCTGGGAATCGGGCAGCCACGGGCCGTACGACGCCTCCCGGCGCAGCAGCGGGACGGCGGCACCGGACGGGCGGGAACGGGCCCGGCCGAGCCGGGGCCAGGGCAGCCGGGCGGCCTCCCGCAGCGGGCCGGTCCAGTCGTCCGGCGGACAGGACGGGGCGTCCAGGCAGTACCGCAGCAGCTCGGCGGTCACCCGGGCGTCGCCCAGCGCGGTGTGCGCCGGGTACCAGCCGAGGTCCGCCGCCTCCACGCAGGCCGCCAGGCCGTGGCTCCGGGCCTCCGGCAGGTGGGCGCGGGCCAGCCGCATCGTGCACAGCAGCGGGACGGGCGGCAGCGGCACCCCGATCCGGGCGAACTCGCGATCCAGGAACGCGTGGTCGCAGCTGACGTGGTGACCGACCAGCACCCGGCCGGCCAGCAGCTCCAGCAGCCACGGGGCGATCTCGCGGAAGCGCGGGGCGCCCTCGACGTCGCACTGGCGTATCCGGTGCACATGGGTCGGGCCGACCGGGCCCAGCGGGTCCAGCAGGGTGGCGAACTCCCCCTCGGGGCGGAGCCGCTCGTCGAGCAGCACCACCGCGACCTCGACCACCCGGTGCCGCCACGGGCTGCGGCCGGTCGCCTCCACGTCCACCACGGCGAAGCCCCGGGGGGCCGTCCGGAACTCCGGGGCTCCGGGGGCCCCAGGGACAGGACCGGGAAGCATGGCGCACTCCTCGTGTGCTCAGCCCCCCACGGGCGCAAACGCGTTCGATCGTAAGCCGACCAACCCGCCCCGTCCCAAGCCGGAACGGAGTGTCTTTGGCAACGATTCGG
>NZ_LFVW01000969.1:0-2817 GCF_001182915.1 Kitasatospora sp. MY 5-36 | reverse complement strand
GCCGCCGGGCTGGCCGCCGACCCCCTGCTGTCGACCCTCCTCGGGGGCCTCACCGTGGCGCTGGCCTTCGCGGCCCTCGGCACCGGGCTCGGCGCCCGCGAGGTGCGCGGCCCGGTCCTCGCCCTCGCCCGGGCCCTGGGGCCCGGCCGGAACCCGCCAACCGCCGCCGAAGAAGGGAAGCGTCCCGATGGACAATGAACGGGGAACCGTCCGTTCGGCCCGGGCGGGCCTCCAGAGCGCACCGCCGGACCGGGCACGACCGCCCAGGAGCCGCCACCCGCTCGGCGCACCGCCGGTCCCCGGCTCCGCCTCGCCGTGGATCCTGATGTACCACTCGGTGGCGGTCGAGCAGGAGGACCCCTACCGGCTCACCGTCAGCCCCGAGCGGTTCGCCGAACAGATCGGCTGGCTGTACCGGAGCGGTCGGCGCGGCGTCTCCGTCCGCGAGCTGATGCGGGCCCACGCCCTCGGCCGGGACGACAGGCTGGTCGGCCTGACCTTCGACGACGGCTACGCCGACATCGCCCGGTACGCGGTGCCGACCCTCCAGGCGTACGGCTTCACCGCCACCGCGTACGTGGTCGCCGACCTGCTCGGCCGGGACAACGGCTGGGACACCGAGGGCCCGCGCAAGCGGCTGCTCACCGTCCAGGAGGTCACCGGGCTCGCCGGCGCCGGCTGGGAGATCGGCTCGCACGGCCTCGGCCACCGGGCGCTGCCCGGCCTGCCGCCCGAGGCCCTCGCCGTCCAGGCCCGGGAGAGCCGGCGCCTGCTGGAGGAGGCCGTCGGCGGCCCGGTCACCGGGTTCTGCTACCCGTACGGCGCCGTCGACCTGCCCGCCGCCCTGGCCGTGCGCGACGCCGGGTACGACCACGCCTGCGCCATCGCGCACTCCCCGCTCACCGGCCGCTTCGCCCTGCCCCGCTGCTACGTCGGCGACCGCGACGGCGCCTGGCGGCTGCGCGCCAAGCAGGGCCGGCACCGGTTGCGGGACGCCGTCACCGGGCTGCGCCACGCCCGCCGGGAGCCCCGGCCATGAGGGTGCTGCACATCGTCACCGGCCTGGCCGCCGGCGGCGCCGAGCGCCAACTGCACTTGCTGCTGCGGCACCTGCCGGCGCACCAGCAGTGCGAGGTGCTCGCCCTGACCAACCCCGGCACGGTCGCCGAGGCGCTGCGCGCCGACGGCGTCACCGTCCACCACCTCGGCATGCGCGGCAACCGGGACCTCGGCGCGCTGCCCCGGCTGGTCCGGCTGGTCCGGGCCGGCCGCTACGACCTGGTGCACACCCACCTGTACCGGGCCCAGCTGTACGGCCGGACGGCCGCCCGGCTGGCCGGGGTGCGCGCGGTGGTCTCCACCGAGCACTCGCTGCACGCCGGGGTGATCGAGGGCCGCCCGGTCACCCGGGGCGTCAAGGGCCTCTACCTGGCGGCCGAACGGCTCGGCAGCACCACCGTCGCGGTCTCCCGCCAGGTCGCCCAGACGCTGCGTTCCTGGGGCGTCCCGCCGGCCCGGATCGAGCTGATCCCGAACGGCATCGACACCTCCCGCTACCGCCTCCCGCCCGCCGAACGGGCCGCCGTCCGCCGTCGGCTGCGGGCCGAGCTCGGGCTGCCGTACGGGGGCTGGGTGGTCGGCGGGGTGGGCCGGCTGGTGCCCGGCAAGCGCTTCGAGGTGCTGGTCGAGGCGCTCGCCGAGCTCGACCCGGCCACCCGGCTGGTGCTGGTCGGCGAGGGTCCGGAGCGCGCCGCGCTGGAGCGCCGGGCCGCCGAACTCGGCGTGCGGGACCGGCTGGTGCTCACCGGGGAGCGCGACGACGTCCCCGAACTGCTGGCCGCCCTGGACGTGCTGGCCGCCCCCTCCACCGCGGAGACCTTCGGCCTCGGCGTCCTGGAGGGCCTCGCGGCCGGGCTGCCGGTGCGCTACAGCGCCTGCCCGGCGCTCGACGAACTGCCGCCCAGGGCCGCCCCGCAGGCCCGCCGCGTCCCCTCCGAGCCCGCCGCCTACGCCGCCGCGCTGCGCGACCTGCGGCCGCTCAGCGGGCACACCGCCGACCCGCTGCCGCACCCCCCGGCCGTCGGCCACTACGACATCGTCCGGGTCGCCGCCGACCTGGGCGCCCTCTATGACCGGCTGGCCCGCGTCTGACCGCCCGCCACCGCCGGAACCGCCGTACCAGACCCAAGGAGCAACACCCATGACCACACCGCGCCGAAGCGCCCGCCGCCTGGTCCGCCGCTGGTGGCCGGTGGTGCTCGCGGTTCCGCTGGGCGCCGCGGTCGGCGCCGGGTACGCCGTCGCCGCGTCCCCGTCGTACGCCGCGAACGCCTACGTCCTCGTGGTCGCGCAGAACCCCGGGGAGGCCGCGATCGCGACCAACTTCGCCCAGGCGTACGGCCGGCTGGCCGGGCAGCCGCAGGTGCTCGGGGTGGCGGCCGCCGAGACCGGCCACACCCGGTCCGAGCTGGAGTCCCTGGTGCACGGGACGACCTCCCCGGACGCCCCGATGATCGAGATCACCGGGACCGGGGAGCGCCCCCAGGAGGCCGCCCGGACGGCCGACGCGGTGGCCCGCTCGCTGGTCGCCTTCGCCAACACCAGCAGCAAGGACACCAACGTCCGGCTGGTGACGCTCTCCCCGGCCGCCGCGCCGGACAGGCCGACCACGCCGTCCGGGAAGCTGGACGTCGCGGTCGGCGGCGCGACCGGGCTGCTGCTGGGCGCGCTGGTGATGATGACCCGCCGCCGGGGTGCCCCGGCGGCGCCGGAGGCCGTCGGGAGCCCCGCGACGCCGCAGGAGCCGCAGGTGCCGCG
>NZ_LFVW01000968.1:0-2859 GCF_001182915.1 Kitasatospora sp. MY 5-36 | reverse complement strand
GCCCTGCCCGCCGGCCTGCCGCAGGGCGAGCGCCCGGGGCAGCCGGTCGGCGGGCACCAGCCTGCGCGGCATCGAACCGCTCGCCGGGAGGTGGAAGGCGTCGACCGTCCCGATCACGGCCGCCGCCGCGACCAGGAGCCAGAGCGGTGTGCCCCGCTCGGCCGCGACCAGCGCCAGCGCGGCGGTCGCGGCCAGCATCACCGTGTCCCCGACGAGCATCACCCGACGGGCGCCGAACCGGTCCGCGACCGCGCCGCCCAGCAGGACCAGCGCGGTGCGCGGCACCGTGACCGCCGTCAGGACCAGCCCGGCCGCGCCGCCGCCGTGCGCGGAGGCGGCCCAGCCGAGGGCGAAATACAGCGCGGCGTCGCCCAGCAGTCCGGCCTGGACCCCGGCCAGCCAGAGCAGGTACGTCCGGGGCAGCGCGGCCCGCGAACCGACGGCGGCGGTGGCAGCGGCAGTGGTCATGCCGGGTGACGCTAGGACCCTCGACCGGGTCGAGGGCAAGCCCGGCTACCCGCGGACCACCGGCTCCTGGAGCTCGGTGACCCACCCGGCCGGGTCCTCCGGGCACTCCAGGTACAGCTCCCGGGCGTAGCCGGCCGAGCGGTAGCCGTTCTCCTCGATGAAGCGGGCCAGCTCCTGGCCCGCGCCCAGGACCTCGTCCATCGGGCCTCGGTGCACGATCGTCGCCGCCTCCCCGATCGGCGGCAGGTCGACCACCTCGAAGTCGTGCGCGCCCGCCCGCACCGACGGGCCGACCGGGACGGCGGCCCCGACCAGCACCGAGCCGTTGCCCTCCGGGGCGTCCTGGTAGTGGGCGACGGACGGGCCGGCCGCCTCGATCCCGGCCCCGGCCAGCCGCCGGCACAGCTCGGCGAACAGCGGCCCGATCACCGGCCCGATGTCCTCCGGCTCGTAACTCGCGGCCACACCGGTCAGTTGGGCCACCCGGACGGACGGCACCGGCTTCACCACGACATCCCGCACGGACATGGTCCCCTCGCTCTCGATCGTCCGGAGCCTCGCCTCCACCCGGGCCAGCCGCAGCTCGTCGGCCGCGATCGCCGCGGCGAGCTGGGCCCGCCGCAGCCGCAGCATCCCGCGCAGCTCGGCCGCGTCCACCCGCTCGTCCAGGACGGACCGCACCTGCTGCAGGGTGAACCCGAGCTCCTTGAGCGCGATCACCCGGTTGAGCCGGGCCAGTTGGGACGCCTCGTAGAAGCGGTAGCCGCTGACCGGGTCCACCCGGGCGGGCCGCAGCAGCCCGATCGCGTCGTAGTGGCGCAGCATCCGCACCGACACCCGGCCGTGGCTGGCGAAGTCTCCGATGTTCAACATGGTGCGACCACTCCCCCCCCTGCCACCGTGTCAGGGTCAACCCCCGCCCCGCCCGTGGCCGTTCCACGGCAGTTCCCCACCTGGCCCACACCTGGCCCACAGCCGGCGCCCGCACCCGCCCGGGAAACACCGAGGGCGGGTGCCGAGTGGTCTCGGCACCCGCCCTGAGCAGGTGGTTCTCCTACCGGCGGAGAGCGTGGGATTCGAACCCACGGTACGGGGTCACCGCACGACAGTTTTCAAGACTGTTCCCTTAGGCCGCTCGGGCAGCTCTCCAGGCGGAGGTCAGCCTAACGGGTCCGGCGGGGTTCGGTGCACACGTTTCGGTGCGGGCGGGGGTTACGGCTGGTCGCCCTCGCGCTGGCCGAGAGTGACCTTGGTGTTGAGGGTCTGGCCGTTGCGGGTGTACTCGACGTCGACGGTCTCGCCGGGCTTGTGCGTCCAGATCCGGCTGACCAGGGCGGGGCCGTTGTCGATCGGGACGCCGCCGAGCTTGGTGATGACGTCGCCCGGCTTGAGGCCGGCCTTGTCGGCCGCGCCGCCGGGGGTGACGGCGGGCTGGCCCTGGATGTCCTTGGTCTGGATCTGCGCGCCGTCGCCCTTGTAGTCGTCGTTGCGCAGCACGTCGAGCTTGGCGTAGACCGGCTTGCCGGTCTTGATCAGGGTGTCCGCGACCCACTTGGCCTGGTTGATCGGGATGGCGAAGCCCAGGCCGATGCTGCCGGCCCGGCCGTTGGCGGAGGCGTTGGACTGGATCGCCGAGTTGATGCCGATCACCGCGCCGCCGGAGTCGAGCAGCGGGCCGCCGGAGTTGCCGGGGTTGATGGAGGCGTCGGTCTGCAGGGCGTTCATGTACGAGGCCTGCGAGCCGGTGTCGTCGCCGGAGGCCACCGGGCGGTCCTTGGCGCTGATGATGCCGCTGGTGACGGTGGACTCCAGGCCGTACGGCGCACCGATCGCGACGGTGGCGTCGCCGACGTTGACCTTGTCGGAGTCGGCCAGCGGCAGCGGGGCCAGCTTGCTCTTGGGCGGGTTGTCGATCTTGACCACGGCGACGTCGTAGCCCTCGGCGTGGCCGAGCACCGAGGCGCTGTAGGAGCTGCCGTCGGCGAACTTGACGGTCAGTTTGCCGCCGCTGAGGGTCGGCGCGACGACGTGGTTGTTGGTGAGGATGTGGCCCTCGGTGTCGAAGACGAAGCCGGTGCCGGTGCCCGACTCGCCGTTGCCCTGCGCCTTGATGGTGACGACGCTGGGCAGCGCCTTCTGCGCGATGGCGGCGATCGAGCCGGGGACGGGCTCGTTCTTCTGGGTGTCGCTGGCCTGGACGGTGGTGCTGCGGTGGTCGTTCGCGGAGCTCCTGCGGTCGGAACTGTCGGAGACGGACACGCCGAGCGCGCCGCCGGCCACACCGGCGACCAGCGCGACGGCCGCGATCAGGGCGACCAGGCCGCCGCGCTTCTTGCGCGGGCCGCCGGGGCCGCCGGGGTACTCCGCCGGGTAGCCGAGCGGGCCGGCCGG
>NZ_LFVW01000967.1:0-2868 GCF_001182915.1 Kitasatospora sp. MY 5-36 | reverse complement strand
AGCAGCGCGGCCGTCCCGTCGTCCGGGGCGCCGGCCGTGAGGACGGTCGGCCGGCGCAGCGCCTCGGCGTGGTAGCGGACCCGCCCGCCGTGGCCCGGGTCCTCGCTCCGGCCTTCGACCAGGCGGGCCACCAGCACCGGCACCCCGGCCGCCTCGGTCGCCCGCGCGACCACCCCGTCCACCGAGGACCACCAGCCGACCTCCACCTCGAACGGGCCCAGCTGCCCGAAGTGCTCGTCGCCGTAGGTGAGATCGACCGTAACGGTCCGGTTGCTCGCTCGCTGCATCGGAGCAGCTTCGCCCACCGGAGCGGCTCGGCGCGAACGAATTTCCGCCCGCCCGGAGCGGGGCGGAGCCACCCCACCCGGGGCTAACCTGGGCCGGTGACACGGCGATCGGGCACGGTGGTGCTGATGTGCGGTCTGCCCGGGGCGGGCAAGACCACGTATGCGATGGGCCTCGTCCGGCGGGGCTACGCGCGGCTGTCGATCGACGAGGTGGTCTGGGAGCGGCTCGGGCGGTGCGATGCCGGGCTGGTCCTGCCGCAGCCCCCGCCCTGAGGCCCTGAACCGGTGCTAACGGATCGCCACCGCCGTGCCGGAGACCCGCACCCGGGTGTCCTCGGCCCGCAGTTCGACCCGCAGGACGCCCGGGCGGCCCAGGTCCTCGCCCTGGTGCAGGGTCAGCACCGCCGGGGCCGTCACCGCGCCGAGCTCCCGCAGGTAGGCGCCGAAGGCGGCCGCGGCGGCGCCGGTGGCCGGGTCCTCGACCACGCCGCCGACCGGGAACGGGTCGCGGACGTGGAAGACCTCGGGGGCCTCCCGCCAGGCGAGCTGCAGGGTGGTCAGGTCGCGGGCGCGCATGTGGGCGGCGAGGCCGTCGAAGTCGTAGTCGAGCCGGGCCAGCCGCTCGCGGGTGGCGACCGGCAGGACGAGGTGGCGGGCGCCCGCGTAGGCGACGCGGGGCGGCAGGGCCGGGTCGAGGTCGGCGGCGGACCAGCCGAGCAAGGCGAGCGCCTCCGCGACGTCGGCCGCCGGCACCTCCTCGACCTTCGGCTCGACGCTGGTGAGGGTGGCGCGCAGCAGCCCGTCGGCCCCGCGCTCGACCCCGACCGGGACGTCCCCGGCCGCGGTCACGAAGACGTACCGCCCGGGGCCGACGTGCTCGGCGAGGGCGACGGCGGCGCCGACCGTCGCGTGCCCGCAGAACGGCACCTCGGCGAGCGGGCTGAAGTACCGTACGCGGTAGGCCCCTTCGGCCGGGCCGGCGGTCAGGAAGGCGGTCTCGGAGTACCCGATCTCGGCGGCGACGGCGAGCATCCGCTCGTCGGTCAGCCCGGTGGCGTCGAGCACCACGCCGGCCGGGTTGCCGCCCTCGGGGCGGGTCGCGAAGGCGGCGTAGCGGAGGATCTCAGGAGCGGCGTCGTCGGTCATGATCGGACGAACGCCTGCCGCTCGTCCGCTGTTCCCGCCCACCGGAGCACCGCTTCCCACCGGAGCGGGACCCCTCACCGCAGCACCGCCTCCAGGAAGTCCGAGCCGAGCCGGGCGCTGCCCGCCAGGTCGAGCTCGTAGAGCATGTACCGCCCGCGCCGCCGGGTCGTCAGCAGCCCGGCCTTGCGCAGCACGGCCAGGTGCCGGGACACCTCGGGCGCGCTGAGCTGCCAGGCGGAGGCCAGTTCGCCGGTGGTGTGCGGGCCGCGGGCCATGGTGCGGGCGAGGCGCAGCCGGACGGGGTGGGCGAGCGCCTCCAGGCGCTGCTGGACGAGGGCGAGCGAGACGGGCTCGGGCAGGCCGGCCTCGGCGACGGGGTACTGGAGGACGGGCCGCCAGCCGCTCGCGTGCACCACCAGCAGGTGGGGGCGGCCGAAGGCGGTGGGGATGAAGGTGACGCCCCCGGAGTCGGTGCCGCTGGTGGCGCTGTCCTGGAGCTTGTCGATGACGATCCGGCGCCGTCCGTCCCCGCCCTGGTCGAGCGTGACGGAGGGCGAGACGTCGGCGAGCGCCTCGGCGAGGCCGCGGCGGGCGAGCAGGTCGGCCTTGCGCCGGGCGTCGGCGGCGAGGTCGGGCAGGACGCGCTGCCAGGCGTCGGCGAAGAACACGGACCGGCAGTCCTCCAGCATCCGCCGCACCAGGGCCCGGACGGCCGGCGGGTCGGCGAGCAGCCGGTCGGCGAAGGCGGCCTGCCGGGGGCCGCGGGCGAGGGCGAGTTCCCGGGCCCGCTCGTTGGCGTCCGGGTCGGTGAGCGGGGAGCCCATCCGGCGGGTGAGCCGGGAGGAGCCGCAGGTGGTGATGAGGGCGGCGGCGACGTACAGCTCGTCGTCGATCCGGTCGATGGCGTCGAGTTCCTCGTCGAGCGTGGCGCCGGGCAGGCCGGGGACGAGGAAGTCGGCGCGCGAGGAGCGCCAGAGGAAGTCGGCCTCCAGGAGCCGTTCGGACAGCTCGGGCGGGATCACGGCGGCGGTGCAGCCGGCCCAGCCGTGCAGCACGGGGTGGTGCGCGGGCTCGGCGAGCACGTGCAGCATGGCGTTCAGCTCGCCGAGCGGGGAGGGCGTGAAGAGCAGGCGCTCGTCGGGCAGGCCGGTGATGTCGATCGTCAGGCTCATGCGCCCGCCTCTCCCCCGGCCTCCGGCCGGGGGTACCCCCGGCGCTCCGCAGGGGCATGCGCCCACGCGCTGTTCCTGATGGTTCGCTCGCTCCGCTCACTCACGCGTTCGATCCTGTCACCCCGCCCGACGGCCTCCGCCGCGGATTGACGGTAAGCGTCAATCCGCGTGCCAGGCGGTCCGACCTGGGCGGACGGTACCGGCCATGAGCCTGATCCGGGAGAAGTCCGTCCACGACCACGCGGCCGCCCGCCACGGCGAGC
>NZ_LFVW01000966.1:0-2884 GCF_001182915.1 Kitasatospora sp. MY 5-36 | reverse complement strand
GCCCCCGTGGCCCCCGTCGCCCCCGCGCCCGGTGCCCCCGCCGCTCCGGTGGTCGCGGTGGTCCCGCCCGCCGGGGCGAGCCCGCACTCGTCGCAGTAGCCGTCGGCGTCGATCCTGCCGCTGCCGGAGCACTCCGGCCGTTCGCACGTCCCGCCCATCACCCTCAGCCCCCCTGGACCTGTCCGTCGGCCGGCTCCTGGCCGGCCGCCTCCTGTGCCTGCCCGGCCTCGGTCTGGGCCGGGCGCAGCGACTGCTGGAACCGGGCCACCGCGGCGGCCGCCGCCCGCAGGTCGCAGGGCGCGCTCCACAGCAGCCAGCGCGCCTTCTCGTACCGTTCGATCACTTCCGGGTCCTCGGAGACCCGCAGCCGGGCCGCCATCGCCTTGTAGGCGTCCAGCCGGCCGCGCAGCTCGGCCCGGACGGCCAGCGGCTGGGTCACCTCGGTGAGCGACTGCCGGGCCCGGCCCAGCTCCTTGGCGGCGGCGTCCTCCAGCGTGTCCAGCAGCGGCGCCAGCCGGCCCCACTGCCCGGCCTGGCGCAGGTCCAGGGCCGCGACGATCCGTTCGCGCAGCGCCGAGGCCGGGCCGGGCACCGCCGGGACGTCGCTGGACGCTATCTTCGCCAGCACCTCGCCGCGCGCCCGGCGGGCCTCGGCCAGGGTGGCGTCGGCCCGCTGGAGGAGGTCGCCGACGCCCTGGAGGCGCTCCTCGGCCTCGTCGCGCAGCCGCAGCAGGTCCTCCAGCTCCAGCCGGACGCCGTCCAGCGCCCGCCCGGCCCGGTCGAACCGCTCGGTGTCGACCACCCCGGCCGGGCCGGCGAAGGCCGAGCCCTCCGGGACGGTGCCGCGCTGGGCGGGCACCCGGGCCGGGCGCCACAGCGCCAGCGGGTCCCCGTGGACCTCGGCGCGCAGCCCGGTGAGGTCCTGCTCGATCCCGGCCAGGTCGTCGCCCAGCGGGTGGCTCCCGGTGCGCACGCCGAGCGAGGCGGCGAGGGTGCGCACCCGCTGGAGCTCGGCCAGCAGCAGGTCGATCCGGGCGGGGAGCGCCGACCAGACGGCGTCGGCGGCGCTGACCACCTCCAGCACGGTGGCGTACCAGGAGTTCATCCGGACCATCAGCGCGTCCAGGCTGATCCGCTCGACCAGCCTGGCCGGCGCGCCGAGCACCTGCGGGCCGTCCGGCACCACCCCGCCGGGGACGGTCACCGCGTCGCCGGTCAGCAGTTCGCTCAGCTCGGCCAGTTCGGGCGCGCCGGGCTTGGCCTTGCGGGCCCGGACGGCGCGCGCCGAGGCCAGCGCCTCGGAGTAGCGGTCGAACAGCGCCCAGAGCAGGGGCAGGCCCTTGCCGGCGACGGACCAGCGCTCCAGGGTGCGTCCGGACAGCTCGGCGCCGTCCAGCAGCCGCAGGCCCGAGTGGTCCTGGAGGGCGAGCAGCGCCGACTCGACCGCGTCCCGCTCCGCGCCGAGGCGGGCGAGCGCGCGGTCGACCTCCTCCCGGTTCAGTACCGGGCCAGCCGATGCCGCCACCGCGGTGTCCTTCCTTCCTCGCGTGCGATCCCGACGTGCCTGACGTTCCTGACGTACCTGACGTGCTGGACGTACCGGACGTGCGGTCCCACGACAACCCCCGTGTCCACCACCGGTCTCCCCGTGGTGATCGTCCCGAACCCTAGCCGGTGGCCGTTCGGGCGGAGCGGGCGCGGGGCGTCAAGGCACCGTCAACGCCCCGCTGACGGCCCGCGCGCTACCTCCCCCGCGCCGTCCCCCGCGTCGCCCCCGGACCGGCCCGGGGTGGACCCCGGGGCGGCCCCGACGCCGGCTCAGCGGGTGCCCGGCCAGTAGCGGTCGGCCTCGTTGAGCATGTACGGCTTGAGCCAGTGCTCGTACGAACGGGCCCAGTCGCCGCGCGCGTAGTAGTCGGCCAGGACCTGGTTGACGCGGGCGGTCAGGTCGGTGCTGTCCTTCGGCATGGCGACGCCGACCACCTCCGGCTGGGCCTCGCCGTCCACGATCCGCACGGTCTGGTCCTGCGCGGCCTGACCGGCCGCCAGGCCGTTGTCGGTCATGGTCGCGTCGACCTTGCCGAGCTGCATCAGGACCAGGCAGTCCAGCTGGTTCTCCACCGTGACGACCTGCCGGGCGGTCTTCTTCTCCGTGACCACGGTCAGCGCGGTGGAGCCGGCGGCGGCGCAGACCCGCTGGTCCTTGACGGCGTCGTCGATGTTCTTCGCCGGCGAGGCCGTCGGCACCAGGACGCGCTGGGTGATGTTGAAGTACGGCTTGGAGAAGGCGACGTCCTCCATCCGCTTGCAGTTGATCGTCATGGTGCGGACGATCAGGTCGACCCGGCCCTTCTTGATGGCGTCGATCCGGTCGGCCGTGGCCACCGGCTTGAGCACCACCTTCTCCGGGTCGCCCATGACGGCCGCGCCGATCGCCCGGGCGAGGTCGATGTCGAAGCCCTCGATCTGGCCGGTGTTCGGGTTGCGGGCGCCCCAGCGGTAGCTGTTCTGGTCCACGCCGATCACCAGGCTGCGCCTGGCCTTGATGGCCTTCACGGCCGGGCCGTCGTCGGTGCTCGGCGGCACGCTCTTCGTGACGTCGCAGCCATCGGCCTGCTCCTGCTGGTCCTGCTGGTCCTGCTTCGTCCGGTGCACGGCCGCCGGCGCGGCGCCGACCGGGCCGCCCCCGGCGAGCACGGCCGCGCCGGCCGCCAGCAGGGCCACCGCGACGGCGGGCCTGGTCCTCCTCCCGGAACCGCCGGAACCACTGGAACCTCTGAAGCTCCTGAAACCCCTGGTGCGCATCGGTCGCTCTCCCCCTTGCCCGTTACCGGTACTCGGCCAGTCGCCGGCCCAGGCCGCGCAGATAATCTCACCGGGGGAG
>NZ_LFVW01000965.1:0-2893 GCF_001182915.1 Kitasatospora sp. MY 5-36 | reverse complement strand
CGGACCGGCGGCGCCGTGCTCGCCGCCGACCTGCAGACCCGGCTCACCGCCCTGGTCGCCGACGCCGCCCTGCCGCCCGACCCGCGGTACGTCGGCGACGCCTGGCGGGCCGCCTGGCTGGCCCGGCTGGAGTCCCTGAACCCGCCCGTCGACGACTGGCTCGCGGCCGGCGAGAGCACCGTCCCGGTGTCCGTGCCCACCCTCGCGGTGGCCGGCTGGGGCGACCCGTCCTGCTCCTTCGTGCTGCGGCTGCTCGCCGAGTCCCCCACCGCGCGCGCCCTGATCGGCCCCTGGCCGCACGGCCTGCCCGAGGCCGCCCTGCCCGACACCCTGCGCTGGTGGGACCACTGGCTGCGCGGCGTCGACACCGACGCCCTCCAGGAACCCGCCCTGCGCAGCTGGCTCTCCACCCGCTGGACCGGCGACGAGGCCTGGCCCTCCCCCGACGTCCGCGCGATCCACTACGGCCTGGACGGACCGCTGCGCACCGCCGGCACCGCCTCCGACGAGCGGTACGTCCGGGTCCGCTCCCCGCAGCACACCGGCCTCAACGCCGGCGCCTACGTCCCGCACGGCCGCCCCGCCGACCAGCCGCCCGACCAGCGGGAGGAGGACGGCCGCTCGGTCTGCTTCGACTCCCAGCCGCTGCCCGAACCGGTCGAACTGCTCGGCACCCCGACCGTACGGCTGCGGCTGCGCGAGGACGACGCGCCCGTCCAGGTGGCCGTCCGGCTGTGCGCGGTCGGCCCGGACGGCACCTCGGACCTGGTCACCCGGGGCGTCCTCGCCGCCGGGGGCCCGGACGCCGAGGTCGAACTCGCGGCCTGCGCCTCGACCATCCCGGCCGGGCACCGGCTGCGGCTCGCCCTCTCCTCCGTCTACTGGCCCTGGGTGTGGCCCCCGGCCGAGGACACCGGGTACGGCGTCGACCCGTCCCGCTCCACCCTCAGCCTGCCGGTGCGCCACCTCGCCGCCGACGTCGGCACCCGGCCCGTCACCTTCGAACCCCCGATACTGCCCGAACCGCTCGCCGTCCACCTCACCGAGCCGCTCACCGCCCGGCCCGAGCACCTCACCGTGCACGACATCGGCCGCCACGAGTGGCGCGCCGAGTTCTCCCCCGCCACCGACGGCACCCGCACCCACCCCGACGGCCTGGTCCGCGACGAACACACCGTCACCGCCTACCGGGTGCTCACCGGCGCCCCGCTCAGCGCTCAGGCCCGCACCGACCACACCGTCCGCCTGGAGCGCCCCGACATCGGCTGGGACGTCACCGTCCAGACCCGTACCCAACTGCGCTGCGACACCGGGCACTTCCTCAGCATCGTCCAACTGCGGGCACTGGAGGGCGGATCGGAGGTGTTCGCCCGGGAGTGGCAGCACCGGGTGCCCCGGGAGAGCTGATCAAAGATTCACTTATGTACTTGCCTCACATTTCGATTCCGGCTTATAAATGGCCCCATGAAGACCATCGGCCTGATCGGCGGCATGAGCTGGGAATCCACCGCCGAGTACTACCGCCTGCTGAACCGACTCACCCGCGAGCGCCTCGGCGGACTGCACTCCGCCCGACTCGTGCTCTACTCCGTCGACTTCGCGCAGATCGAACGACTGCAGACGGCCGGCCGGTGGGAGGAGGCCGGCCAGGTCCTCGCCGACGCGGCCCGGTCACTGGAGGCGGCCGGCGCCGACCTGCTGCTGATCTGCACCAACACCATGCACAAGGTCGCCGACCAGGTCGCGGCGGCGGTCTCCGTCCCCCTGCTGCACCTGGCCGACACCACGGCGGCCGCCGTCCGGGCGGCGGGCCTGCGGCGGGTCGGACTGCTCGGGACGGCCTTCACGATGGAACAGGACTTCTACCGCGGCCGGTTGGCGGCGGGCGGCCTGGACGTCCAGGTGCCGCAGGCCGATTCGCGCGCCCTGGTCCACCGGGTGATCTACGAGGAACTATGCGTCGGACTGGTCCGCGAGGAGTCCCGGGCGGCCTACCGGCGGGTGATCGGAGAACTGGTGGCCGGGGGCGCGGAAGGCATCGTCCTCGGCTGCACCGAGATCGAACTGCTCGTCCGGCCGGAGGACAGCCCGGTGCCCGTCTTCCCCACCACCCGGCTGCACGCCGAAGCGGCGGTCGACGCCGCCCTGACCGGCCCCTGAACCCCGACCGCCGCCCTGAGGTGCGCGGTCGGCGGGCACCGGGACAATGGTGAGCGGACCGGTTTCTCCAGCACTCCGCCCCGCGCCGCCCACCCCGAAACCGGGGGCCACGGGGCGCGAACGAGAGGGACGACCATGGCCGTTTCCAGCACCCCGATCAACCTCACCCTCGCCGCCCACGTCGGCATCTCGGTCTCCGACCTGGACGCGTCGATCGCCTTCTACACGGCCCTCACCGGGCGGGAGCCCGTCGCGCAAGGCACCATGCACAGCGTGCCGTTCGGGAAGTCGCAGGGCCTGCCCGTGGCGAAGCTGCGCTACGCCACGATCAACCTGGACAACAGCCTCGGCATCGACCTCATCCAGTTCCAGGAACCGGTCGGCGAACGGACCGGCGGCGTGGCCAACCGGCCCGGCTCGATGCACCTGTGCCTGCGGGTCGACGACTTCGACGCCGTGTACCGGCGGATGAAGGACGCCGGCTACGACTTCCTCGGCGACGACTACACCTTCATCGAGGGCGAGGTCACCCCGGACGCCGCCCTCGGCACCCGGGTCGCCTACTTCAACGACCCGGACGGCACCAACCTGGAGATCATTCGCCCCGAAGGCGGCTTCGCCAGCTAGGAGTTCGCGGCGACCGGCCGCCCGGGCCACCCGCGCAGAGCGGCGCGGGCGCGGGCGACGCCTCCGGGAGTGGCGGGCGCGCCGGTGCCGACGGCGACGGTTCTCG
>NZ_LFVW01000964.1:0-2893 GCF_001182915.1 Kitasatospora sp. MY 5-36 | reverse complement strand
CGCCGCCCGCGCCGCGCAGCCCGTCCCGCTGCCCCCGTCGGAGGCGCGCGCCGAGATCCAGCGGCTGATGTCGCGCGGCGCGGGCATCCTGCGCTCCGCCGCGTCGATGGCCGACACCGCGGCCGGACTGGCCCTGCTCGCCGAGCAGGCCCGCTCCCACGTGGCCGAGGAGAAGCCGGCCGACCCCCGGGTGGAGACCTGGGAGGCCGCCAACCTGCTGCTGGTCGCGACCGCCCTGGTCGCGGCCGCCGCGCAGCGCGAGGAGACCCGCGGCTGCCACTGGCGCGAGGACTTCCCCGAGCGCGACGACGCCCACTGGCGGCGCCACCTGATCACCACCCTCGCCGCCACCGGCGGTCCCGTCAGCACCCCTGAGGAGCAGTAGAACCATGACCCACTCCCACGAGGAACTCCCCCTGGCCGACCAGGGCGGCTGCGGCGACGGCTGCGCCTGCGGGGACGGCGAGGGCTACGAGACCGGTCTGGACCCGCAGCTCGCCGAGCTGCTGGAGCAGGCCGGGCTGGACCCGGTCGAGGTCGAGGACATCGCCACCCTGGCGCTCGCCGAGGACCTGGCCGGCGGCGAGGACGTCACCTCGGTGGCGACCGTGCCCGCCGAGGCCGTCGCCACCGCCGACTTCACCGCCCGCCAGGCCGGCGTGGTGGCCGGCCTGCGGGTCGCCGAGGCCGTCGTCTCGCTGGTCTGCGAGGAGGAGTTCGAGGTCGAGCGGCACGTCGAGGACGGCGACCGGGTCGAGGCCGGCCAGGTGCTGCTCTCGGTCCGCTCCCGCACCCGCGACCTGCTGACCGCCGAGCGCAGCGCGCTCAACCTGCTCTGCCACCTGTCCGGCATCGCCACCGCCACCCGCGCCTGGGCGGACGCCCTGGAGGGCACCGGCGCCGTCGTCCGGGACACCCGCAAGACCACCCCGGGCCTGCGCGCGCTGGAGAAGTTCGCGGTGCGCTGCGGCGGCGGCGCCAACCACCGGATGGCGCTCTCGGACGCCGCGCTGGTGAAGGACAACCACGTGGTCGCGGCCGGCGGCGTGGCCGAGGCCTTCCGGGCCGTCCGGGCCGCGTACCCGGAGCTGCCGGTCGAGGTCGAGGTGGACACCCTGGAGCAGATCACGCCGGTGCTGGAGGCCGGGGCGGACCTGATCCTGCTGGACAACTTCACCGTCGGCCAGCTGAAGGAGGCCGTCGCGCTGGTGGCCGGCCGGGCGAAGCTGGAGGCCTCCGGCGGTCTGACCCTGGCCAGCGCGCGCGAGGTCGCCCAGACTGGTGTCGACTACCTGGCCGTGGGCGCGCTCACCCACTCCTCGCCGATCCTGGACATCGGCCTGGACCTGCGCGCCTGACCGTCAGGTCGGCCGCAGTCCCGTCCCGACTCGCAGAAAGCGTCCCCGTGCTCCTCACCATCGACGTCGGCAACACCCAGACCACGCTCGGCCTGTTCGACGGCGAGGACGTGGTGGAACACTGGCGGATCTCCACCGATCCGCGCCGCACGGCCGATGAACTGGCGGTGCTGCTGCAAGGGCTGATGGGCAGCCACACCGCGGTGAAGGAGGCCGCGGTGGAGGGCCTGGCGATCTGCTCGTCCGTCCCCGCCGTGCTCCACGAGCTCCGCGAGGTGACCCGCCGCTACTACGGCGACGTCCCCGCGGTGATCGTGGAGCCCGGCGTGAAGACCGGGGTGCACGTCCTGATGGACAACCCCAAGGAGGTCGGCGCCGACCGGATCGTCAACGCGCTGGCCGCGAACCACCTGTACGGCGGCCCGTGCATCGTGGTCGACTTCGGCACCGCGACCACCTTCGACGCCGTCAACGCGCGCGGCGACTACGTCGGCGGCGCGATCGCCCCCGGCATCGAGATCTCGGTCGAGGCGCTCGGCGTCCGCGGTGCCCAGCTGCGCAAGATCGAGCTGGCCCGCCCCCGCAACGTGATCGGCAAGAACACCGTCGAGGGCATGCAGTCCGGCATCCTCTACGGCTTCGCCGGCCAGGTCGACGGCCTGGTCGAGCGGATGGCCCGGGAGCTCGCCAAGGACCCGGACGACGTCCAGGTGATCGCCACCGGCGGCCTGGCCCCGCTCGTTCTCGGCGAGGCCGGCACCATCGACGTGCACGAGCCCTGGCTGACCCTGATCGGCCTGCGCCTGGTGTACGAGCGCAACCGCCCCGGCAGCTGAGCGGCGCTCAGCTGCCGGGCCTCGGGGTGGCCGGCAGGGTGATCGGGCCGCCCCCCGGCGGCGGGGTCAGGCCGGACCACGGGGGCACGTCGACGGTGAACTGCGTCGGCCCCGTCAGCGGGGTCGGCAGCGGCACCGAGACCCCGAACCGGGGGCTCGGGAGCGAACCCACCGCCGAGGCCTGCGGAATGGCCGCCATGACCTGCTTCCAGCGCGGGTCCGTGACCACCCCGGCGAGCTTGTCCATGGTCAGCGGCGGGTCGGTCCTGGTGATCGGCGTGCCCTGCTCCAGCGGCTTGCGGTTCCATTCCTGGAGCATCAGCTGGTACCCGTCCACGGTCAGCTTGGCCGACCAGGTCTTCGATCCGGCCGGCTCTCCGTCCCGGGTGCCGGCCTGGTAGAGGCGCAGGTGGCCGCCGCCCGGGAGGGTGGTCTGGGTGCAGGTGTCGTCGCCGGTCGGCACGGCCGGGCAGTCGGTGTCCTCGCCACCCGGGAAGCGGGTGATCCAGAACAGGTACTGCGCCGGGCCGTGGCCGTCGTCCACCACCAGCCGCAACTGCGGGGTGTCGCTCTCGGTGCCCCGGGCCTCGCCGACCTGCACCGTCGGCGACGGCAGGAGTTCGGTGAGCATCCGCTGGAACTCCGCGCCGGAGACCGGACCGGCGGACGGGGCCGCCGCCGGACCGGCCACCGCCGTAC
>NZ_LFVW01000963.1:0-2903 GCF_001182915.1 Kitasatospora sp. MY 5-36 | reverse complement strand
CGCCCGGCCTGCACCCCGTGCGGGGCGGCGGCCGGGCCCGCGCCGCCCGCACCGAGGGCGCGGTGCTGTTCCCCACCGGCCGCGCCTTCGACGTCCTGGACGTCCCCGAGCAGGCCGGCCTCCAGGCCCTGGTCCGGCTGGAGCGGATGGGCACCCAGGTGGGCCCGGTGCTCGCGCCCCCCACCGGCCGGCTCCAGTTCCTGGTCGCCGCCGGCACCGCCCGGCGCCTGCCCGACCTGCTGTACCGGATGGGCTGGGACGACGCCGCGCTCGACCTGGTCTGCCACGGCGAGGGCGGCCACGTCGCCGCCCCGCCCACCGTCCTCGGCGGTCTCGGCCCGGTCCGCTGGCTGCGCCGCCCCACCCGCGACAACGCGGGCTGCCCGCCGGAGGCCCGGCTGCTGCTCGGCACCCTCGCCTACGCCTGCCACCGCGGCCGCGAGCGCACCGCCGAGCCGGCCTGGATGGCCTCCTGACCGCCCCGCCCCGGCACGCGGAAGGGCCCGCCCCCTGGAGGGGGCGGGCCCTTCGTGCGCTTCCCTGATCGAACGCTTCGCGGAGGCTGTCAGTCGCCGATCAGCGCGTCCACGAACGCCCCCGGCTCGAACGGGGCCAGGTCGTCCGCGCCCTCGCCCAGGCCGATCAGCTTGACCGGCACGCCCAGCTCGCGCTGGACCGCGACCACGATGCCGCCCTTGGCGGTGCCGTCCAGCTTGGTCAGCACGATGCCGGTGATGTCGACCACCTCGGCGAACACCCGGGCCTGGATCAGGCCGTTCTGGCCGGTGGTGGCGTCCAGCACCAGCAGCACCTCGTCCACCGGGCCGTGCTTCTCGACGACCCGCTTGACCTTGCCCAGCTCGTCCATCAGGCCGGTCTTGGTGTGCAGGCGGCCGGCGGTGTCGATCAGCACGGTGTCCGCGCCCTCGGCGATGCCCTCCTTGACCGCGTCGAAGGCGATCGAGGCCGGGTCCCCGCCCTCCGGGCCGCGCACGGTGCGCGCGCCCACCCGCTCGCCCCAGGTCTGGAGCTGGTCGGCGGCGGCGGCGCGGAAGGTGTCGGCGGCGCCGAGCACCACCGTACGGCCGTCGGCGACCAGGACGCGGGCCAGCTTGCCGGTCGTGGTGGTCTTGCCGACGCCGTTGACGCCGACCACCAGGACCACCGCCGGGCCCTCCTCGTGCTTGGTGGAGCGCACGGCACGGTCGGAGTCCTTGCCGACCAGCTCGACCAGCTCCTCGCGCAGCAGCGCGCGCAGCTCGTCGGGGGTGCGGGTGCCGAGCACCTTCACCCGGGTGCGCAGCCGCTCGACCAGCTCCTGGGTGGGGGCGACGCCGACGTCCGCGGTGAGCAGCGTCTCCTCGATCTCCTCCCAGGTGTCCTCGTCCAGGTGCTCGCGGGAGAGCAGCGAGAGCAGGCCCTTGCCGAGCGAGTTCTGCGAGCGGGAGAGCCGCGAGCGCAGCCGGACCAGCCGGCCGGCGGTGGGCTCGGGGACCTCGATGGCCGGGGCCGCCTCAGCGGCCTCGACGACCTCGACCCCGGTGGCCTCGGCCTCGGCGGGCGCCTCGGCCTCCGGGAGTTGCACCTCCTCGACGGTGCGGCGGGGCGCCTCGGTCGGCGGCGCGGCCTCCTCGCCGACCTGGGGCTCCTGCGGGGTGGGCTTCGGCGCCGTGATGACCGGCGCCTGCGACTTCGGGGGCAGCTGCTGGCGTCGTCTGCCGGAAACGACGAGGCCGGCGATCGCACCGATGGCGACCACGGCGATGACTACGGCAAGGATCACGTATTCCATATCCGCTCCAGTATCCGCGACCGGAGCCCGGATGGACCGCAGCCGCCCTACACCGATGCGGTGCGTACGGCCCGCGGCCGGCGCTCCCGGTGCTCTTCGCGCAGCCGCTGGCTGATCACCTGCGAGATGCCGTCGCCCTTCATGGTCACGCCGTAGAGGGCGTCGGCCGACTCCATGGTGAGCTTCTGGTGGGTGATCACGATCAGCTGGGAGCTCTCCCGCAGCTCCTCCATGATCCCGATCAGCCGGCGCAGGTTGGTCTCGTCCAGCGCCGCCTCCACCTCGTCCATCACGTAGAACGGGCTGGGCCGGGCCTTGAAGATCGCGACCAGCAGCGCCACCGCGGTCAGCGAGCGCTCGCCGCCGGACAGCAGCGACAGCCGCTTGACCTTCTTGCCCGGCGGCCGGGCCTCGACCTCGACCCCGGTGGCGAGCATGTTCTCCGGGTCGGTCAGCACCAGCCGGCCCTCCCCGCCCGGGAAGAGCCGGGCGAAGACGCCCTCGAACTGGGCGGCGGTGTCGTGGTACGCCGAGGTGAACAGCTGCTCGACCCGCTGGTCCACCTCCCGGACGATGTCCAGCAGGTCGCGCCGGCTGCGCTTGAGGTCGTCCAGCTGCTCGCCGAGGAACCGGTGGCGCTCCTCCAGCGCGGCGAACTCCTCCAGCGCCAGCGGGTTGACCTTGCCGAGCTGCTGGTACGCCTTCTCGGCCGCCCGCAGCCGCTTCTCCTGCTCGGCCCGGACGTACGGGTACGGCTCGCCCGGTTCCGTCCCCTCCTCGGGCGCGGACGGCGGGACGGGCTGGTCCGGCCCGTACGAGGCGAGCAGCTCGCCGCCGTCGATGCCGAACTCCTCCAGCGCGCGGGCCTCCAGCTGCTCGATCCGCAGCCGCTTCTCGGCCCGCAGCACCTCGTCCCGGTGCCCGGCGTCGACCAGCTTGTCCAGCTCCTCCTTGAGCCCGCGGCCGTGCTCCCGGTGCTCGCGCAGCTCGTGCTCGCGCTCGGCCCGCGCCTGTTCGACGGCCGCCCGCCCGGCGTCCGCGCGGGCCAGCGACACCTCCAGGCAGGCCAGCAGCTGCCGGGCGCCCGCCGCGACGGCGTTCGCCACCGAGG
>NZ_LFVW01000962.1:0-2908 GCF_001182915.1 Kitasatospora sp. MY 5-36 | reverse complement strand
CCTCGGCGGGGCGCTGGGCGCGGCCCTCTGCCGGGCCGCCCTGGACCGCGCCTGGGTGGAGCGGATCGGCTCCGGCCGGGCCCTCCGGGTCACCCCGGACGGCGGCCGGGCGCTGCGCGAACTCCTCGGCGTGGAGCTGCCCTGAGGGCCGCCCCGGCGCCGCTCCCGCTCAACGGCGCCGCTCCCGCTCAGCCCATCGACTTCGCCCCGTCCAGCGCCTCCCGGATGATGTCCGCGTGCCCGGCGTGCTGCGCGGTCTCGGCGATCAGGTGCAGCAGCACCCGCCGGGCCGACCAGGCCGTGCCCGGCGGGAACCAGGGCGCGGGCGGCAGGTCGTGGGCGGCGTCGAGGTCGGGCAGGCTCCGGACCAGCTCGTCCGTCCCGCGCGCCGTCCGCTCGTACTCGGCGAGCAGCCCGGCCAGGGTGTCGCCCTCCGCCATCCGGAACTGGGCCGCCCAGGCGTCCGGGTCGGCGGCGCCCGCGTCCCCGCTCCGCATCGCCTCCGCACCGCCGGTGATGAACCGCGCCCAGCGCGCCTCGACCCCCGCCACGTGCTTGATCAGGCCGCCGAGGCTCAGCTCGCTGACGGTGGTGCGCTCGGCCGCCTGCGCGTCGGTGAGGTCCCGTACGGTGTGCCGCAGCAGTCCGCGGTGCTTGTCCAGCGTCTCGACGAGTTCCTCGCGCTCACCCATCGGCCACCCCTGTCGCTCGTCGTCCCGTCGGACGCATCAGACGTCCTCCGTCTCCGGCTGCTCCCCTACCCGCCGGTCGAGGTCGATCAACCCGAAGGCCGCGCCCTGCGGGTCGCCGACCGCCGCGAACCGGCCGAACGGGCTGTCCATCGGCCCGAAGTACACCGTGCCGCCGCGCGCCGTCAGCCGCCCGATCGCGGCGTCGGTGTCGTCCACCGCGAAGTAGACGCTGATGTACGAGGGGGCCTCGGGCGGCAGGAAGTCGCCCTCCGCTCCCATCCGGCCCAGCACCGGCCGGCCGCCGACCTGGAACATCCGGTAGTCGAAGTCCCCGCCCGCCATCTTCTGCACGCCGTACGGGAAGACCGCCGGGAAGAAGGCGTCCGCCTTCGCGGGCTCGCGGGTCACCACCTCGGCCCAGCTGTACGCGCCGGGCTCGCCCTGCTTCTCGAAGCCCTCGTGCCGCCCGGCCTGCCAGACGCCGAACACCACGCCGCCCGGGTCCCTGGCGATCACCAGCGTGCCGAAGTCGCCGACCTGCATCGGCCCCATGACCACCTCGCCGCCGTTGGCGCGGATCCGCGCCGCGGTGGCGCCGGCGTCCGGCGAGGCCAGGTACAGGCACCAGGCGGACTGGGCCTCCGCGCCGGGCATCGGCGGCACGACCGCGGCGACCGCCTTGCCGTCCGAGTACGCCTGGGTGTAGTTGCCGAACTCCGACGAGCTCTCGCCGAAGGTCCAGCCCAGCACGTCGCCGTAGAAGGCCTTGGCGCCCTCCAGGTCGGTGAACATCGCGTCGGCCCAACAGGGTGTGCCCTCAGGTAGCGCAGTCATCTCTCTGCCCTCGTGTGTGGCGAAGCGCGCGCCGGGAGGGCGTACGCCGGCCCCCGGTTCGTCAGCCTAGCCACGACGCGCCGCACCCGCGCGGGCTGGAACCCGCGCGGGTGCGGACCTCCGAGGTCAGCCGCCCGCCGACAGGCGCAGCGAGGCCGTGCCCAGGCCGGTCGGGCCGAGCGGCACCGGGGGCGCCGGGGGCACCGGCACGATCGGAACCACCGGGGCGGTGCTCGCCGCCGGAGCCTCGGCGGCCGCCGCCGTGGCCGCCCGACGGGCCTGCGAGGCCTCCACCAGGTCACGTTCGGCGCCGAAGTGCCGCTCCAGGTCGGCCGTGCCGTACCGGAGGCAGCCCCCGTGCCAGTTGAGGATGCCCGCGAGCCAGTTCTCCAGCTCCCCCACGTACCCGTCGAGCAGTTCCCTGGCCGCCTGCTCCAGCCCGAAGTCCTCGTACATGACCGGGAGTTCCTTCTGCGCGACGTGCTGGAACTGGCCCAGCCGCGAGTGCATCAGGTCGTCGACGATCCGGACCCCGGACGGGTAGTCGCAGCCGAAGAAGTTCTGCACCACCAGGACGGCGTTGTGCAGCTCGCCCTCGTACTCGACCTCCTTCTGGTACGAGAAGAGGTCGTTCATCATGCACGCGTAGTCCATCGCGGAGTTCTCCAGCGCGCGCATCGAGCCGTGGTCGTACACCTCCTGCGGCACGGTCTGCCCGTGGCCGAGGCGGGAGAGGCTCGTGGTGAGCTCGGAGCCGAAGGTCGAGCGGCGCATCTCCAGGTAGTCCACCGGGTCCGGGATCCGGTTCTGGATCTGGTTGGCCAGCTCCCAGATCCAGCTGTCCAGCATCACCTCGACGGCCACCCGGAACCGGCCCCTGGCCTCGACGGCCATCGGGCCGGCGGTGCGCTCCCAGATGTCGGCGAGGCCGCGCTCCAGCGCGTTGACGGGCTCCGGCGCCGGGGTGCCGTCCACCGGCATGAACAGGGACAGCCGCGCGTTGGCGGCCTTGGCGCCGCCCAGGTCGCGGGTGCGTCCGAAGGCCCGGGGGTAGTAGTCGTCGGCCCAGGTGCCCCAGGCCAACCAGGCGGAGGCGATGTCGAGTTGGTCGGCGGTGGCGTCCGGGTGGAGGCCGGCCGCGCAGAGCGGGAGGTCGTAGTCGCGCATCGACTCGGCGTCCCAGATGCCGGACGCGGGGACGCCCGGCTCCGCCGCCAGCAGCCCCATCCGCCCGGCCCACTCGATCACGCGCTCCCGGGCGCCGTCCAGGTGCGGGCTCAGCCGGAGCTCGTACGGCAGCTCGAACTCGGGCAGCAGGGACGGCCCGACGGCCTGGTGCGGCACGTGGCCGTGCGACCGCGCCCGCCGCACGGCCGGGCCCG
>NZ_LFVW01000961.1:0-2913 GCF_001182915.1 Kitasatospora sp. MY 5-36 | reverse complement strand
GGCGGCTCCTCGACGGGCGCGACAGCCGGAACGGACGCGGGCGCGGCAGCGGCGGCAACAGCGGCCGGAGCCGTCCCGAGCCGCTCCGCCTCCGCCGCGATCGCCGCGGCCCCCGCCTCCTGGAGCCACTGCGGCGGGCTGAGCAGGAAGGAGGTCGCCTCCACCGGCCCGGGCGCGGGCTTCGCCGCCCCCGCCGGGTTGGCCGCCACCGGCCGCCCGTAGACCTCCTCGTACTGCCGGACCACCTCGTTGACGGGCAGCGCGGGCCAGAGCGTGCTGGCGCCGGAGTCCCGGGCGATCACCAGCCGCGCCTCCCCCGAGCCGCCGCCCGCACCGCCCGAGCCGTCGGCCGGGCCTGTGGGCGCCACCGCCCAGCAGACGAAGCCCAGGTCGAACTCCCGGACCCGCACCTCGCGCTGCTGCGAGCGCGGCACCCCGCCGTTGATCCACTCCTCGGCGAGCTCCTGCGCCTGCGCGTACGTCACCACGCCCGGTTCACCCCTGTCCGCATCCTCTTCGTCCCCCGTTCCACCGCGACCACCTCGGCCACCGACACCACCGCGACCACCGACACCACCGCGAGCACCACGAGCACCGCGCCCACGCGCCTCAGCCGACCGGGACGGCCCGGGCGAACCCGCCGTCCACCATCAGCTCCGCGACCGTCTCCAGCTCCGGCGGGCTGCCGGCCAGCCGGAGCAGGAAGGCGTCGAAGTCCTCGCCGCAGGGCAGCAGCAGCCGGGCGCAGCGGTCCTCCGGCGCCTCCGGGCCGCCGGCGTCGCGGGCGTCGTCGTACAGGTGGAACCAGACCGAGCCGGTCCGCTCGCCGCGCACCTTGAGCGCGACCAGGCCGCCCTGCGCGTAGGCGATGCCCAGGTAGTCCTTGGTGAGGTGGTCGCGCAGGCACTTGTTGGCGTACACGACGTCGTCGGTGCCGTACTCCTCGGTGAGCGTCAGGAACGGCTGGTCGAGCAGCAGTCCGAGCTCGGTGTCCAGCGCCACGCCGACCGGGGCGCGGCCGCCGCCCAGCTTGAGGAAGGTGCGGTAGGCGTCGGGCAGCCGGTAGCCGAGGCGCTCCTCGGCGCGCTGCACCAGGTCCTCGGGGACGCCGATCGGGTCGCCGCCGTCCCCGGCCAGCGAGAAGTGCACCGGCCTGCGCTCCTGCAGCGGGCGGGTGCCGCGGCGGGTGTGGTCGGCGGCGGAGGTGGCCAGGCCGCCGTGGTGCCGCAGCAGCGCCTTGACCTCGACCGGGACGAGCTCCATCCGCCGCCAGCCGGGCGCGGCCCGGCCGACCGCGTGGTGCCAGGTCCAGCCGGGCGGGGTGGCGACGGCGGTCGGGAGGTCGGCCCAGAGCGGGTGGCCCTGGGTGTAGAGCGCGGCGTTGGCCGAGACGTAGTCGGTCAACCGCAGTTCGTCCACGCCGAAGCCCGCCGGCGGGTCGGCCACCTCGGCCGCGGCGGCGGCGTACGGACCGAAGTCCGGGAAGCCGTACTCGTCCACCCTGACCCCGGCGGGGTGCCGCTCCGCGCGGACCGGGTCCGGGAACTGCACCACCTGACCTGCGTACGCCGCGTTCGGTGCGGCGGCGACGCCGGGCCGACCTGTCGTCATCTGGGAGCCCCCACTGGCTGCTGCAAAATACGGTGCTTGCTGGGCACCAGCCTAGGGCCTGCCCTCAACCCCCGGTCAGCCAGGCGGACGACGGGCCCCTGCCCCGGAGAGCCCGGAGCGCAGGCAGTGCCCCCGCCGTCACAGCCGCCCGCCCAGCGCCCGCGCCAGCGCCTCGGCCACCCGCAGCTGCCGGGCCTCGGTGAGGTGCGGGTGCAGCGGCAGGCTGAGCAGTTCGCGGGCGGCCCGCTCGGCGACCGGGAACGTCCCCTCGCGGTGGCCGAGGTGACGGAACGCGGGTTGCAGGTGGACCGGCACCGGGTAGTGCACCCCGGCGCCGATCCCGGCGGCGTGCAGCGCGGCCAGCACCGCGTCGCGGTCCCGACCGGGACCGATCCGCACCGGGTACAGGTGCCGGACGTGCTCGTTGCCGGGCGCGGTACGGGGCAGGGCGAGTCCGTCCAGCCCGCCCAGCAGCGCGTCGTAGCGGGCGGCGGCGGCCCGGCGGGCGGCGTTCCAGGCGGGCAGCCGGCGCAGTTTGGCGCGCAGCACGACGGCCTGCAGCGCGTCCAGCCGGGAGTTGCAGCCGAACCGTTCGTGCCGGTACCGGTCGCGGGCGCCGTGGTCGCCGGTCAGCCGGACGGCGTCGGCCAGGGCGTCGTCGTCGGTGAGCACCGCCCCGGCGTCACCGTAGGCGCCGAGGTTCTTGCCCGGGTAGAAGCTGGTGGCCGCGATCCGCCCGTACCAGGTGCGCCCGTGCTGCCGGGCGCCCTGGGACTGCGCCGCGTCCTCCACCACCGGACGGCCGTCGGCCGCCGCCAGCAGCGGGCCCATCGGGGCGAGTTGGCCGAAGAGGTGGACGGGCAGCAGCGCGACCGCGCCGGGCAGCGCGGCGGCCCGTTCCGGGTCCATCAGCAGGTACTCCGGGTCGACGTCGACGAGCACCGGGCGCAGCCCGGCCCGCAGCACCGCCTCGGCGGTGGCAACGAAGGTGTTGGCGGGCAGCACCACCCCGCCGCCGGGCGGCAGGTCCAGGGCGCGCAGGGCCAGTTCGAGCGCGTCGGTGCCGTTGGCGGCGCCCACGCAGTGCCGGACGCCGACGAAGGCCGCGTACTCCCGCTCGAAGGCGGCCACTTCGGGGCCCTTGACGAAGGCTCCGGAGGCGAGCACCCGGTCGAAGCCGGCCCGCACCTCCTGCGCCACCTCGGCGTGCGCCGCCGCCAGATCGACCAGCGGGACGCCCTCCCCCCCCGCACCCCCGCCCCGGGCCGGAACCCCCCCCCCCCCCCCCCCCCCCCCCCCCCC
>NZ_LFVW01000095.1:0-1470 GCF_001182915.1 Kitasatospora sp. MY 5-36 | reverse complement strand
GCGGCGCCCCCCCCCCGCCGATCGGCGGGGGGCCGGTGCGCGGACGAACGCGCGGTCAGACCCCGCTCAGCCGCCGCCCGGCCGCGCCCGGCCGCACACTCAGCCGCCGAGGGCGGTGCGCAGCCGGCGCTCGTCGACCCGCCAGAAGTCGTGCTGGCGACCGTCGATCAGGGTGACCGGAATCTGCTCCCAGTAACGGCGGTACAGCTCCTCGTCCCGGGTGATGTCCCGCTCCTCGAAGGACGCGCCCAACTCCCCCGTCACCCGGAGGATCACCTCGCGGGCCTCGTCGCACAGATGGCAGCCGGGCTTGCCGACCAGGGTCACGGTCCGGCCCGCGGGCTCGGGGCTCTTACGTCGCAGCAGTGGGCTCACCACCCCATTCTCCGCCATGGCGCCCACCCGCCCCCGGGGCCCGCGCCCGGTGGAGCTGTTCACCCCGCGGGCACGGCTGCGTCACGGCCGCCGGGCGCCCGGCTGGCTATCCTCGATGACATGGCCGTGCTCAGAAGGCTCACCCAGGCAAGGCGTTCCAGCAGCGAGCGGAGCGCCCTGGCCGGCGAAGCCGCGGCCGAGGCGGCCGAGGCCGCGCTGCGGGCCGAGCCGGCACCCGACGCCGGGCCCCGGGACACCGCCGGACCAGGGGGCAGCACCGGCCCCGGAGACGCCGCCGGGCCGGACGCACCGGCCGCGGCCAAGCCCGGACGGACCCCCAAGGCCCCCGCCGAGAACCACACCCCGGACCCGGACGACCCCCGCGCCGCCGCCTTCTTCGACTGCGACAACACCATCCTGCGCGGCGCCGCGATCTTCTACCTCGGCGTCGGCCTCTACCGCCGCGGCTTCCTCACCCGCCGCGACATCGCCCGCTTCGCCTGGCAGCAGGCCTGGTTCCGGCTGCACGGCACCGAGGACCCGGACCACATCTCGGACGCCAAGCAGTCCGCCCTCGGCATCGTGGCCGGCAAGCCCACCGCCGACCTGGAGGCGATCTGCGAGGAGATCTTCGAGGAGGTCGTGGCCGACAAGATCTGGCCGGGCACCCGCGCCCTGGTCCAGATGCACCTGGACGCCGGCCAGCGGGTCTGGCTGGTCACCGCCGCCCCGCTGGAGGTGGCCCGGATCATCGCCCGGCGGCTCGGCATGACCGGCGCGCTGGGCACCGTCGCCGAGGCCAGGGACGGCCGCTACACCGGCCGACTGGTCGGCGACCTGCTGCACGGCCCGGCCAAGGCCGCCGCCGTCCGGGCCCTGGCCCGGCGCGAGCGCCTCGACCTCGACCGCTGCGCCGCCTACAGCGACTCGGCCAACGACATCCCGATGCTCTCGCTGGTCGGCCACCCGTACGTGGTGAACCCGGACGGCGCGCTGCGGCGCCACGCCCGGGCCCAGGGCTGGCGGGTGCGGGACTTCCGGACCGGGCGCAAGGCGGCCCGGGTGGGGCTGCCGGCGGCGGCCGCGCTCGGGGTG
>NZ_LFVW01000960.1:0-2776 GCF_001182915.1 Kitasatospora sp. MY 5-36 | reverse complement strand
CGGGTACACGGAGGCGGGCTACCGGGCGATGGGCCTCACCGGGTGGGGCGCGGTGTGGCCGGTCTTCCTGAGCCTGTTCACCGAGGCGCTGGCGCTGCTCACGATCGGGCTGGTCCGCCCGTGGGGCACGGTGCCGCCGCGCTGGGTGCCGTTCTTCGGCGGCCGCCCGGTCCGCCCGCGTGCGGTGGTGCTCGCGGCCTCGCTCGGCGCCGTCGGCCTGGCCCTGCTGTGGACGCCGTTCGTCGGCTGGTGGGCCCTGCCGGGTACGGGCATGACCCCGCTCGGCCACACCCTGGTCGGCTTCCTCTACCTGCCGACCGTCGCCTGGGCGCCGCTGCTGGCGGCCGTCACCGTGTCGTACCACCGCCGCCACCGGGCGCCGTCGGCGGCGACGACGCTCCCGCGGACGGCCTGAAGCACAGCCGGGCAGGCATGTGACGCGGATCACGGCAGCGCCCGGGGCCCGTCGGACAGGACCGGGTGTGGAGCAATCGATACGGGCGCGGATCCGCGCCGGGGACGCCGAGGCGTTCGGGCAGGTCTTCGAGGATCACGCCCGGGCGGTGTACCGGCACGCCGTACGGATGACCGGGGACCGGACCGTCGCCGAGGACATGGTCTCGCTGACCTTCCTGGAGGCCTGGCGGCTGCGCGCCCGGATCGCCCCCGAGCGGGAGGACGGCGCGGAGAGCCTGGCGCCGTGGCTGCTGGGCATCGCCGGGAACGTCATCCGCAACACCCGCCGGGCGGCCCGCCGGCACCAGAAGGCGATGGCCAAGCTGCCGCCGCGCGAGGTGGTGCCGGACTTCTCCGGCGAGCTGGCGGGCCGGATCGCCGACGCCGAGGAACTGGCCGCCGCGAAGGCCGCGTTGGAGCGGCTGCGGCCGGCCGAGCGGGAGGTCTTCGCGCTGTACGTGTGGGAGGGGCTGGACCACGCGGCCGTCGCCGAGGCGCTCGGCCGCCCGGTGGGTACGGTCCGCTCCCGGCTCTCGCGTGCCCGCGCCCGGCTGCGGGAGCTGACCGAGCGGGAGCTGGCCGCGGCGCGTTCGGCGCGGGCGGAGCAGCCGGGCACGCCGCCGCCGGGGCAGCGGGCGGGCCACCGGGCGGCGGAGACCGCGCAACGCCCGGGCAGCACCGGACAGGTACCAGGTGACCGCACCCCCGCGGTCCGGCCGACCAAGGAGACGATCCGATGAGCGCCACCCCCCGGCACCGGTCCGAACAGGCCGATCGGGAGGAGCTGGCCCGGCTGCTGCCGGCCCCGGCCGCTCCGGTCCTCCCCCGGAGCCGCCACCTCCTGCTCAAGGAGCACCTGTTGGACAGCATCACCGACCCGGACGGCACCCCCGACACCCCTCGGCGCACCGCCCCCCGGCGCACCACCCGTCGGCGCGGCCTGCTCCTGGGCGCCGCCCTCCCGCTGGGGCTGGCCGCCGCGCTGACCGGGGTCCTGCTCACCACCGGCACCGACGGCTCCGCCCCCGGCGGCGACGACAGCGGACGGTCGCTGGGCAGCAGCAGCGGTGTCGCGTACACCCTGGAGAGCGAGGAGGAGGTGGTCCGGCTGACCATCCTCGAGGACTACAAGCCGGTGGACGTGGACCAGTTGCAGCGCGACATCGACCGGTTCGGGATCCGCGCCCGGGTCTACCCCGGCGAGCCGGGCTGCAAGGCCCGCGAGCCGAAGCAGCCCTCCCACGTGGACCTCACCGCCGGGTGGGACATCGAGCACGGGCCCGGGGAGCCGCTCGTGCTGACCGTCCACCCCCGTCGGCTCCCGGCGGGCACGGAGATCTTCATCTACCTGCCGCTGGCCAGGACTTCGCCGGCCAACAGCTCCCGCGAGATGCAGGCCGGACTGATGAAGTCCCCGGGCCCTTCCTGCATGCCGGCCAAGGAATACGTCAACCCGCTGGCGAGCCTGTACCCGACCCCGCCGGCGAAATGACCCGGCCCGGCCCGTAGGCACCCGCCCCCTTCCGTGGAACCAGTCGGACTACATATGCAGTCCAACGACATATACAGTCGTCCGACAGTCGACAGAAGGGGGCGCGCCCATGCCACCCCGCACCACGACCCGGCCGAACCCGACCCGGCCCGACCCGACTCCGCTCGCCACCGGTCGAAGCACCGCCCGAACCGCCGTGCGTGCCACAGCCGCCACCGTCCGCGCCGCCGTCGTCCGGACCGCCGCCACCCGGCCCGCCGTCGTGCTGCTCGTCGGCTACCTGGCCGAGCTGCTGTTCCGTCTCGTCCTCGTCCGGTCCATGGACTTCCCGTCCGTCCACCCCGACGAGGACTCCTACCTCGCCGAGGCCCGGGTGCTGGCCGGCGGCTCGGCGACCGAGATCCCGGTCGGCGTGGTCATCCCCGGCGGCTACCCCCTGCTGATCTCCCCCGCGCTGCGCCTGGCCGACGACCCGACGACCGCCTACCACCTGGTCATGGGCGTCAACGCCGCCGTCAACGCCCTGGTCTTCCCGCTCGCCCACGTCGCGCTGCGCCGCCTCGGTCTGGACCGCCGCCTCTCGTACGCCTTCGCCGCCGCGACCGCGCTGCTGCCGCCGGTGGTCTTCTACTCGCAGTTCGTGCTGACCGACGCCGTCCTGCCCGTCCTGGTGCTCGCCTGGCTGCTCTGCCTGCACGGCTGGCTCGCCGACGGCCCGCCGCGGCGCCGCACCTGGCACGCCGTCGGGGCGGGGGCGTCGGCCGGCTACGCGATGGCGGTGCACGACCGCGGCGGCGTGGTGGTGGCGCTGACCGCCGCCGTCCTGCT